>NZ_JBKFTO010000032.1:0-66381 GCF_050432925.1 Pseudomonas sp. 18175
TGCAGCACCCAAGTTTTCTCATCTTCGGTATAGCGACGTTGTTTCAAGCGACAGTCCTACGCCCTCCAGTTTTGAAGAAGCGACAACTATCCTGACATGGAGGGTCTTCCAAAAGTGACCCGCCGTAAGGGCGGAACCCATAGCAGCCGTTACCCAAATAACGGATATGTACCCCGAAAAAATGCCATCGCAGGCAAGCCAGCTCCCACATTTGTATTGCATTTCTCCAGAGCAAGCGTAGTCGCTGATGCAGCTACAGATACCACCCCCACGGCTGGTCACTGACGTACTCCGTCACCTGCTTAACCTCCAGATAATTGTGCAACCCCCATTCCCCCAACTCACGGCCGATACCACTGTGCTTCATCCCACCCCACGGCGCCTCGACAAAGGTGGGCTGTGAGCAGTTGACCCACACAATCCCGGCCCGCAACTGATTGGCCACCCGCGTGCTGCGTTGCGGGTCGGCACTCATCACCGCCGCCGCCAGCCCGAAGCGGCTGGCGTTGGCCATCTGCACCGCTTGCTCCTCGGTCTTGAAGCGCTTCACACACAGCAACGGCCCAAACACTTCCTCACGCCACAGGATGCTGTTATGCGCCGGCTCATCGAAAATCGCCGGCTCCATAAAGTAACCCTCGGCCAAGTGGCCAGGGCGCTTGCCGCCAGTGAGCAAGCGTGCACCGCTGGCCACCCCCTGATCGACAAAGCCGAGCACCTTGTCGTACTGGCCCTGGCTGACCAAAGGCCCAAGCAACACACCCGGTTCCAGGCCCGGGCCGATGGTGATCTTGCGGGTTTCCTCCACCAGCCGTTCGATCAGGCGTGGTGCGATGCTGTCCTGCACCAAAAGCCGCGAGGTGGCGCTGCACACCTGGCCCTGGTTCCAGAAAATCCCGAACAGAATCCACTCCACCGCGGCGTCAATATCGGCGTCATCAAACACGATGAATGCCGATTTACCGCCCAGCTCCAGGCTGATGTTCTTGATGTCCCGTGCGGCCGCCGACATGATCTTGGCCCCGGTGGGCACGCTGCCGGTAAAGGCCAATTTGTCTACGCCTGGGTGTTCGGTCAGCGGGCTGCCCGCGTCGATGCCCAGGCCAGTGACCACGTTCAACACCCCGGCGGGCAGGCCGATGCGGTCGGCCGCTGCGGCCAGTTCCAGGGCGGTGAGGGGCGTCAGCTCCGAGGGTTTGAGCACCACGGTGGCGCCAGCAGCCAAGGCCGGTGCGACCTTCCACGCCGCCATCAGCAGCGGGTAGTTCCAGGGGATGATCTGCCCGGCCACGCCGATGGGCTCATGGCGGATACGGCAGCGAAAACGCTCGTCCGGCAGCGGCAGGGGTTGGTCCTGGCGTCCATCCAGTTCACGGGCAAGGCCTGCGTAATAGCGGAAACAGCCGATAGCATCGCCCACGTCCCACAGCGCTTCGGGCAGCGGCTTGCCGTTGTCGCGCACTTCCAATTCGGCGAGGGCCGGTTGGGCACGTTCCAGTTCGTCGGCCAGGCTGTCGAGCCATTGGCCGCGTTCTTCACCGCTGGTTTGGCTCCAGCCATTGTCGAAGGCGCGGCGTGCGGCGCGTACGGCGTGGTCGATGTCTTCTTCGGTGCCGGCGGCCACGCGCTCGAACACCTGCTCGGTGGCCGGGTCGATTACGTCGAGGTAACCGCCCAAATCCGGGCTGACCCACTGGCCGTTGATATACAGATGGTCACGCATGGGCAGGCTCCTGGGCGCGGCGGTTTTGCAGGTGGCGGGAAGTGAACAGCAGGATCAGCGACACGCAGATGATCACGGTGGACACCGCATTGATCTCCGGCGTTACGCCACGGCGAATCGACGAGAAGATGTAGATCGGCAGCGTGGTTTCAGAACCTGCGACAAAAAACGCGATGATGAAATCGTCAAAGCTGAAGGTGAATGCCAGCAGGAAGCCGGCCATGATCGCTGGGCTGATTTGCGGCAGCGTTACACGCCAGAAGGTTTGCATTGGCGGCGCATAGAGATCCGCCGAGGCTTCCAGCAAGGCCTTGTCGAGGGTGTCGACGCGGCTGCGCACGATCACCATCACCAGGGCCATGGTGAACAGCGAGTGGGCGGCGATCACGGTGAAGAAACCCATGTTCAGGCGCGGTATGCCCGGTATCAGTCTCGCCAGCACAGGGTTGATCAGGTCGAACAGGCTGATGAAGGCGATCAAGGTGGAGATGCCGATCACGATGCCCGGCACGATGATCGCGCAGTAGGTCAGCGCATCGAACAACAAGCGCACTCGCGCCCCGGCCCGTTGCAGGCCGAACACCGCCAGGGTGCCGAACAGCGTGGCGATCAGCGCCGAGCACAAGGCGATAAATGCGCTGTGCCCCAAGGCCTCCATGATGAACGGGTTGCTGAACGCCCGGCCGAACCACTGCACCGAACAGCATTCGAACGCCAGGCCACTGCGCCCGGCGTTGAAGCTGAACAGCACGATCAGGGCGATGGGCGCATACAAAAACAGGTAAAGCGACGTTGAGTAACTGCGCAGCCACATTTCACAGGCCTCCATCGGCAGGGCGGCCGCCGTAGCGCGCCACCAGCTTCAAATACACGCCGATGATCAACAGCATCATCGCCACCAGGGTCATGGCCAGCGCACTGCCAAACGGCCAATTGCGCGATTGCAGGAACAGGTCCACCAGGGCATTGCCGACAAAAAACACCTTGCCGCCGCCCAGGATTGCCGGGATCAGGAACTCGCCCATCAACAGGATGAACACCAGCATCACCCCGGTGATGATTCCCGGTGCCGACAGCGGCAGGGTGATGCGCCGAAAGCTTTCAAAGGCGCTGGCACCCAGGTCGGCAGAGGCTTCCAGCAGGCGCTTGTCGAGTTTTTCCAGGCTCACGTAGATCGGGAACACCATCAGCGGCAGGTAGCCGTAGACGATGCCGATCAGCACCGCCCACGGCGTATTGATCAAGCGCACATCCTCCAGGCCCAGGCTCGCCAGCAGTGCCGGAATGCCCTTGCCGCTGAGGATGAAGATCCACGCGTAGGTGCGGATCAAAAAGCTGGTCCAGAACGGCACGATCACCAGGGTCAGCAGCAGCGAGCGGTTGCGGCTGACCTTGACCGCCAGGAAATACGCCAACGGGTAAGCCGCCACCAGGCACACCAAGGTGCCCAACGGCGCCAGCATCAGCGTGTTGCCGAACGCCGCCGCCCGCGAACCGAGGTTGAGGTAGTTGGCCAGGGTGAAGCCACCGGCATAACCGCCAACGGCACTGCGTTCGCCAAAGCTGAAGACCAGGATGATCACCAGCGGCATCAACAACAGCAGCAGGAACCACAAGGTCGACGGCAACAGCATCAGCAAGGTGATGCGCCGCCCGAGGCTGCGCCGGGGGCGCGTGGGAGCGGGCAGGGTGGTCACCGTGGACGGGTGAGTGGCGGCATGCATGGGGGACTCCTCGGTGGCCATGGCTAGACGATCAGGCAGACTTGAACCGCGCCATCAACTCGGCGCGGGCGGGGCTGGTGAGCGTGGCAGCAGCGCCGAACTCCAGCGGGCTGAGGGCTTCGGCGGCGGGGTACATGATCGGGTCGTCGAGCATGGCCGGCGGCAGCAAGGCGTCGACGCGCTTGTCACCGCTGGGGTAGCCGTGGCTCAGCACTTCGAGCTTGTTGTGCTGCGGGTCGAGCAGGTAGTTGATGAACGCATAGGCGGCGTCCTTGTGTTCCGAGCTCTTGGGGATGGCGAAGAAGTCGCTCCACAATTCGCCGCCTTCCTTGCCCAGGGTGAAGTGCATCTGTGGGATGTCGCGGTGCAACTGCGACGCGTCGCCGGTCCAGGACATGGCCAGCCAGGCATCGCCGCTGCGCATCGACGGCTGGATGTCCGAGTTGATCGCGAACAGGTGCGGCTTGACCTCGATCAGCAGTTTTTCGGCGTCGGCCAGCTCTTTCGGGTCCAGGGAGTTGAAGCTGTAGCCAAAGCTCTTGAGGGCGTTGCCGATGGCCGTCAGTTGGTAGTCGTGGACCATGGTGCGACCGCTGGCCGGGCCTTGGGCGGCGGCCCAGAATTCCTTCCAGCTGGTGGGGCCGCTCTTGAGTTTTTCGGTGTCGTAGCACATGCCGGTGGTGCCCCAGTTCTTCGGCACGGCGTAGACCTTGCCGTCCACGGTGCCCTGGGCGATGAATTTTTGCTGGAACGCCGTGGCATCAAAGTTGGGGATGCGCGACAGGTCCAAAGGCTCGATCAGGCCCAGGCCCACATAGGTGCTGATGGTGTAGTTGGTCGGTACCAACACATCCCAGCCGCTGCCGCCGGCCTGCAATTTGGCGAGCATCTCTTCGTTGGAGCCGAACACGCTCATGGATACCCGCGCGCCGGTGGTCTTGGCGAAGGCATCGAGGTTTTCCTGGCTGTGGTAATTGGGCCAGGTGGCCAGCGACAGGCGATCGCCCAGCTTGCCTTGTTCGGCGGCTTCTGCGGTGGAGGTCAGTAGCCCCGGCATATTGGTTGCGACGACAGCGGCGGCCAGCCCCAGGCCGGTGCGGCCGAGGAATTCACGGCGGCTGATGGAACCGTTCTGCCAGCTGCGCAGGGTTTTTAGAAAGGTTTTCTGGTCCATGACTTGCTCCACATTCGTTTGAGAAAAGTGCTTTACAACGCCATGGCCAGGCCATTGGCATGATCCCAGCCGACGCTGACCGCTGCGCCGTGTTCGAACGCCTGTAGGCCTTGATCCTGCTGGCGTGGCACGCGCACGCAGACCACGCCGAAGGCCTGGGTGCGCACGCGGTATTCGGTGGAGTTGCCCAGGTAGATGCGGTCTTCGACGCAACCCGGCAGGGACACTTCGCGGGCCAGTTCGGCGCCGGTGGCGGCAATGCTGATCAGCTCCGGGCGCACCGCGATGCAGCCTTCGGCGTCTGCCCCCAACGCCTGGCCGGTGGGCGTCAGCGGGCTGGTCAGCTCCAGGCCCTGGGCCGTGCGCAGCACCACCGCGTTGCCTTGTAGGCGGCGCACGGTGCCGTTGAACAGGTTGGACTCGCCAATAAAGTCGGCGACGTAGCGGCTGGCCGGGGTTTCGTAGAGTTGCTCTGGCGTGGCGGTCTGGATGATCGAGCCGTTGCGCATCACGCTGATGCTGTCACTCATCGACAGGGCTTCTTCCTGGTCGTGGGTCACCAGCACAAACGTGATGCCGACTTCCCGTTGCAGGCGCAGCAGCTCCGATTGCATCTCCTTGCGCAGCTTGCGGTCCAGGGCCGCCAGCGGTTCGTCCAGCAGCAACACGGTGGGTTTGTTCACCAGCGCCCGGGCCAGGGCCACACGCTGTTGCTGGCCGCCGGACAGCTCGCTGGGCTTACGCTGGCCGAAGCCGCTCAGGCGCACCATTTCCAGGGCTTCATCGGCCATGCGCAGTTGGGTTTTCTTGTCAGGACGCGGGGTACGGTAGCGCAGGCCGTAGGCGATGTTCTGTGCCACGGTCAGGTGCGGGAACAGCGCGTAATGCTGGAACACCATGTTCACCGGTCGCTCGAAGGCCGGCACGCCCGCGACGTTTTGGCCGGCCAGGCGCACTTCGCCGCTGGTGGGTTGTTCGAAGCCTGCGATCATGCGCAGGGTGGTGGTCTTGCCGCAGCCCGAACCGCCGAGAAAGGAATGGAACGAGCCGCGGCGTACCGAGAAATTCAGGCCATTGACGGCCTGCACCGGGCCATAGCGTTTGACCACGTTGCAAAATTCGATGTCGCTGGGCGATGTGTCGTTCACGGTCGGGCTTCCTCGAGGCGGGTTTGCGTCGAGGGCCAAACTAGCAACGGGGGTTTTGTGCTGTATATATCCCTTGGGGGATAGACCTGAGTATTTCAGGCGACCGCTACTAATTCCTGGCCAGTAAGGTCGCGGATAAACAACCCCAGCAATTCCGACTGGCTACCGATACCCAGCTTGGCGTAGATATTCTTGCGATGGATCTTCACCGTGCCCGGGCTGATGCTCAATTGCTCGGCCACCGAGGCGCTGGAGTGGCCGCGCAATAGCAGTTGCACGATCTCCTGCTCACGGCCGGTGAGGATATGCGCGCCGAACTGGTCGAAGGCTTCGCGGATCTTGAAGTCCAGGTCCTGCGCCGGGCGCGGCTGCTGGGCCTGACGCAAGCGCCAGGCTTCACCAATCACCTGTTCCACCACTGCCTGGGCACATTCGATCAACTGCATCTCATCACGGCTGAATGCGCAGCTGGCGGTAGAGCGCATCAACGACAGTACCGCTGTGGCTCCCGCGCCAAGGTCGACAAAAAACGCAATTTCTTCGGCCAACCCGGTTTGCTGGTAATAGGTGAGGTAGTACTCGCCGAGGTAAAAGTGGTCCGGCGCGAACTGGCGCAAACGCCACAACCCCGGCGCCTGGCCACGGGTACAGGCCAGGTAGAACGGGTCCAAAAGGTAGGGCCCGCACTGGTAGTCGTCCACATACACACCGCGCTTGTCGGCGCAGAACGTGTCGAACATCGCCAACGGTCGGTGGTTGCCTTCATAAACGAACAACACGAAGTGATCCACCGGGCACACCTGGCGCAACCAATGGCTGAGCCCGACAAGCCGTGGGTGGCCGGCAGGCAGGCCCAGCAGTTGGGCGACACCGGTGGTCCAGAGTTTCAGTTCCTTGGGGCGCATGGCGGGTTCAGGTGAGGAGGGAGTGGCAGTGAATGCACGAACTGCGCCATGGCTTTGCAGGCCCGCAGGCACTGGGGCGGCGTGACCGGGAGTGCCCCACGCCGGAGCGAGATGTTACCGAGTGCTACATTTTTGTTTCCACGGCCTTCAAGGCCGTTGCGGTTTCACCGAGGTGCCGAAGGTATTGCCCATGCGCACACTGGTGGCTGCCGGCGTGGACAGCCCCACGGCATTGGGGGCGCGTTTGTCGACGGGGATGTTCTGCGCCTCGCGGTTTTTCTTCGTGGCCTTGGCGGCGTTGCTATCACTGCCCATCTGCTGGCTCAAGCAGCCGTAGTCGGGGGCCTTGTAGCCATCCACCGAAACCTCGGTGCAGGTGCTCGCGGCCTTATCGGCATAGGCAAACAAGGGCAGGGCGCTGCACAGCAACAGGCTGGCAAGGGTGGGTAACCGCTTCATCGGGGCCTCCTGGCGGGCCCGAGGGAGTGGGCCGGTAAGGCTTGCAAGTGTAGTGCAGTGGGCTTGTGGTCACCGTGATGTTTTTTTTGCTATCACCGTAACATCAGATTCATAAACGAGCCTCAGGATGACGGTTTTCTAGGACACGTCGGCCGTGCAGCGATGCAATGCAGGGGGTGAGCAGGGGGCCTGGCGGCGCGCCGTATGCGCCCTGGTCGTGCTGTTGCTGTTGGGCGCAGGCCCGGCAGCGCAGGCGCAGGCACCGCTGCTGAGCCTGAACCTGCCGGCCCAGGACCTGGAACACGCACTGCAAGCGTACAGCCGCGCCACTGGGATCGCCGTGCTGGTGGACCGCGAGTTGACGCAGGGCCGCCGCTCCATCGGGGTGCGCGGGCGCTTTACGGCGCAAGAAGCACTGGCGATGTTGCTGACGGGGAGTGGCTTGATGGCGCGCTATGCACGCGTTGACGCGTTCACCTTGCAACTGCCCGACGTCAGCCAGCCACCCGTGACCCGGGGGGCGGCGGCCCGCAGTGCGGCGCGGATCAACAACAGCTACGCCACGGCGTTGCAGCAGGCCATTGAGGCCAGCCTGTGCCGCACGCCCCTGACCCGGCCCGGCAGTTTTCGCGCGTTGGTGCAGGTCTGGGTCAACCGCGATGGGCTGATCGAACACAGTCGGCTGGTCAGTTCCACCGGCGATGAACAACGCGATGAAGCACTGGTGCGCAGCCTCGGCACGACCCGGGTTGAACGCCCGGCCCCCAGCTCGCTGCGCCAGCCAGTGACTTTACTTTTGATGCCCGACACAACAGGAATGCGCATGGAATGCACAGCAGCGAAGGGAGCCTCGGGCGGATGAAAAATACCGGGCACAGTGCGATGGTCCGCTTATTCCTGGCGTCCTACGAAGACTTCAAGGTGCGTTTGCGCAAGCGCCTGGGCTCCGAAGACCTGGCCAATGACGTACTGCACGAAACCTACCTGCGGGTCGACCGCATGGACGTACCGCCAAACCTTTCACAACCCAACGCCTACCTCTACCGCATGGCCCTGAACATCGCCGCCGACCGCCGCCAGGCCGACGCGCGCCTGCTCACCGGCAGTGAAGTCGAGGAACTGCTGCAAACCGCCGACGAAGCCCAGGACCCTTCACGCGTGGTGGGCGGCCAGCGCGAAATCCAATCCCTGGTCAAGGCGCTCTACGAACTGCCGGCCCGCCGCCGCAAAATCCTGATCGCCGCCCGACTCGAAGAAGCCCCTCACCTGGAAATCTCCCAGCGTTTCGGCATCTCCACACGCATGGTCGAAAAGGAAATCAAGGCCGCCCTGGGCCATTGCGCCAAGCGCCTGGAAAGAAAAGTGATTCAGCGGTTCGGTCCCGGGGCCGGAAAACCGTCTTAGTGTCGAGTCCCTGATAAATCCGTGAGTATGTGCGCGCTTGAATATTTTCAGCTTCCCCACCGCCCGGCAAACCGCTGCCAGCCCCCTGCACGATGAAGCCCGCGACTGGCTGCTCCTGCTGACCTCGGGCCGCGCCACCGTCGCCGACGCCAAGGCCCTGCACGCCTGGCGCGCCCAGAGCCCGGAGCACGCCCAGGCGTTCGAACAGGCCAAGGCGCTGTGGCAGCAACTGTCACCCGCCCTCGATCACGTGTCGCAACCACGCACGGTTAGCCGCCGGGCCTTCCTGGGCGGCGCCGTTGCCGCCTCGGCCGCCGTGGTGATGGTGAGCGTTGGCGTGCCCGGCGGCTTTGCCGGACTCACCGCCGACTACCGCACTGAAGTCGGCGAACAACGCCAGGTGGTATTGAGCGAGGGCGTTAGCCTGGAGCTCAACACCCAGACCCGCATCAGCCGCGTAGGGCAGGGCATTGAGCTGCTTGAAGGCGAAGTCGAAGTCGTCGCCCACGTTGCCCAGCCGCTCAAGGTCCAGGCGGGCGAAGGCTGGGTGAGTGCGGCGCAGGCGCGGTTCAATGTGCGCAATACCGACCACAGCGTATGCGTGACCTGCATCGACGGCTGGCTCTCGGTGGACGTGGCCGGGCGCAACGTGCGCCTGGAGAGCGGGCGGCAATTGACCTACGGCCCGGCCGGGGTGAGTGACGTCGCCAGCGTGGATACCCAGGCCGTGGTGGCCTGGCGTGAGCAGATCCTGGTATTCAATAACGCGACGCTGGCGACGGTGGTGGATGAGATCAACCGCTATCGGCCGGGGATGCTGGTGCTGTTAAACAAGGAGCTGGGCCAGCGCCGGGTGCAGGCGCGGTTCAGCTTGCAGCAGTTGGCGGGGGTGGCGTTGTTGATTCGGGATGCGTATGGGGCCAAGTGTACGGAGTTGCCGGGGGGGGTGGTGTTGTTGAGTTGATTTGTGAATGCCGAGTGTTACAGAGGTCGCCCCGGTTTTATCTTTTTAGGCGTGCGCGAAACGTAGTACACGGATAAATAAATAGTTTATTGAGAAAAGGGCAGCTTCAATGCTTTTGAGGTTGCCCTTTTTTCTTTATATAGTCATCTGGGTGTGTTGCGTTTATTGTATGGGTTGCTGTGTTTAATGTTTGAATATTCGGCTTGCCTGAAACATCTGTCAGCCATGTTTTATTTTTATATAAGAGTGGTCTTTTAAGATTGCAGTGCTTGTTTTGATGGGTGAGGGTAAGGTCGATATATCCTTTTGTGGGAAATATCTCCAATACTGCGATGAAACTTCCCATGTGCAATGCAGGGGCTAGTAAGGAATATCTGAAATAGTTCATTGTAGTTGTGAGGTTGATGGCCATTTCTTGTGTCGGCTCATGTCGTACGAGTGTGCCGTTTCTGCCGGGAACCTGAATCTATTGGCGCTGGTTGAATGTCTGGACAAACCTGTCGGCTGGGTACGTCTAGGTTTCAGTCTTAGTCTTTTGTTGCAAGAAATATCTGAAAGGGATGCGTTATGGCTTCAAACAGTTTTCAAAATGAAGTGCCCAAGGCACGGGTCAATATCAAGCTTGACCTGCATACCGGTGGCGCGCAGAAAAAAGTCGAATTGCCACTCAAGCTCATGCTTATGGGCGACTACAGCAACGGCAAGGAGCAGCGCCCGCTCTCTGAGCGAGGCAAGGTGGACATCAATAAAAACAACTTCAACAGTGTGCTGGGTGAGTTCTCGCCTAGCCTGAAACTCGCTGTGAATAACACGCTCGCCGATGACGCGTCTGACACCTCTGTCGATCTTGTTTTTCAGAGCATGAAGGACTTCGAGCCCGAGCAAGTAGCGCGGCAGATTCCGCAGTTACGTGCGTTGTTGGCCATGCGCAATCTGTTGCGTGATCTCAAATCCAACTTGCTGGATAACGTGACCTTCCGTCACGAGCTGGAGCGCATTCTCAAGGATGACGCGCTCAGTGACGAGCTACGTGCAGAGTTGGCCGCGTTGGCGCCCAAAGATAAGCGCTAATCGATATCAACTGTTTGAAAAGGAAATTTCGTCATGTCTGCAGAGAGTTCCAGCGCCCAACCTGGCAACGCAACAGTATCGTCTGAAGAGAGTAATGGCGTGTATAGCGCTCTGTTTAACAAAATTAACCTTAGCCCTGTTGCCGCGTTAGGCGGTCTAGAGGCTTTTCAGAATGCTGAGGCACTTTCCGAAGTGTCGGCGGATGAACGAGTAACGGCGGCTGTCAGTGTTTTTCTAAAGCTGCTCAAGCAATCCCCGCAAAAAATTGAACGCTTGGACAAGGCGTTGCTGGACGAACATATCGCCTTGCTGGACATGCAGATCAGCCGCCAACTTGACGAGGTCATGCACCATCCGGACTTTCAGCGCGTCGAATCGACCTGGCGTGGTGTGAAGTCGCTTATCGATCAGACTGACTTTCGTCAAAACGTTCGCATAGAACTACTGGACATCAGCAAGAATCACTTGGTGCAGGATTTCGAGGACGCCCCGGAAATTGCCCAAAGCGGTCTGTACCTGCATACCTACACCCAGGAGTACGACACGCCAGGTGGCGAGCCTATTGCTGCGGCGATCTCCAATTACGAGTTCGACCGCAGTCCCCAGGACATCGCCTTGCTGCGCAACATCTCCAAGGTCGCCGCCGCCGCCCATATGCCGTTCGTGGGCTCCGTAGGCCCCGCCTTCTTTGGCAAGGCGTCGATGGAAGATGTGGCAGCCATCAAAGACATCGGCAACTATTTTGACCGGGCCGAATACATCAAGTGGAAGTCCTTCCGTGACAGCGATGATGCGCGTTACATCGGTCTGACGATGCCGCGGGTCCTGGGTCGCCTGCCCTATGGTCCCGACACCATCCCTGTGCGCAGTTTCAATTACATCGAAAGCGTCAAGGGGCCGGACCACGGCAAGTATTTGTGGACCAACGCCTCGTTTGCCTTCGCCGCCAATATGGTCAAAAGCTTTATCACCAACGGCTGGTGTGTGCAGATACGGGGGCCCCAGTCAGGTGGGGCCGTCACGGATCTGCCTATCCACCTATACGACTTGGGCACCGGCAACCAGGTCAAGATTCCTTCCGAGGTGATGATCCCGGAAACCCGCGAATTTGAGTTCGCCAACCTCGGTTTCATTCCTCTCTCGTACTACAAGAATCGCGACTACGCATGCTTCTTCTCGGCCAATTCTGCGCAAAAGCCCGCGCTGTACGACACAGCCGACGCCACTGCCAACAGTCGAATCAACGCACGCCTGCCCTACATCTTCTTGCTGTCGCGCATCGCCCATTATCTGAAGCTGATCCAGCGCGAAAACATCGGCACCACCAAGGACCGCCGCCTGCTGGAGCTTGAGCTGAACAAGTGGATCGGCGGGCTGGTGACCGAAATGACTGATCCGGGCGACGACCTGCAAGCGTCTCATCCGCTGCGAGACGCTAAGGTCACCGTTGAAGACATTGAGGACAATCCGGGGTTCTTCCGCGTCAAGTTGTACGCAGTGCCGCACTTCCAGGTGGAGGGCATGGACGTAAACCTGTCGTTGGTCTCGCAGATGCCCAAGGCCAAAGCCTGATCCATTAGTAGGGAACGATGTTATGAAAATCGATCGCCCTCTATGGGCTGCCGGCGCCTTACTGTCACAGCAGCAATTTCAGCAGCAGGCGCGGTTGGAGTCTTGGGCCAACCAACAGCTTGCTCACCTTTGCGTGACACACCCCTGGGGTGTCCAGGCTGCGGGTTTTGATCAAGAGGCGTTGCGCCTGGGCAAACTCAAGGCGACGCAACTGCGTGTACGCATGCCGGATGGTACCTGGATCGATACTGAATGCATGGACCCACTACCGCCTGCCTTGGAGTTGGCGCAAGTACTGCCGGACGACGCCCAGGATGCTGTGCTGCACCTGGCCTTGCCCCTGGAGCAGGCCAACGGTAACAACTGCCTGTTTGACGGCGGCCACGCTGATCAGCCGATGCGATATCGCCAGGCGTGGCGCGAAGTACAGGATATTTATGGGGATGAGGCGCAGTCGATCGGCGTGCTGGAGCATGCGCTGAGTCTGCGTCTGCACAGTGACAATAATGGCGATTACCTGACGTGTCCGGTCGCCCGGCTGATTCGCGATGGCCAGGGGGCCTGGAGGCTCGACCCAGACTATGTGCCACCGCTGCTGAGCTTCGCAGCCCATGCGGGGTTGGTAAACCAGCTGGACAACCTGTTGACGCAGCTTTCTGCCAAGCGGCAAAGGCTTATGGGCATGCGCCGGGAAAGCAATCAACGGATGGCGGATTTCGCCGTTGCCGATGTGTCGTTGTTCTGGTTGCTAAACGCCTTGAACTCCTATCAGCCGGTATTGGCGGACCTTCGCGATTTCCCCGCACGACACCCTGAACAGGTTTACCAGCCGTTGATCAAGCTGGCCGGAAGTCTGCTGACGTTTTCCCTGGAACACGACATCGACAAAATCCCCGCCTACCGGCACGAACAGTTGGACACGGTATTTGTGCCGTTGATGCGCACCATCTCCGTGTTGCTGGAAGCCAGTTTGCCGTCGCGGGTGGTTGCCTTGGAATTGGAACAGCAGGGCGCCAATCGCTGGCAAGTGACGTTGAACGATCCGCGCCTGCGCGAACGAGATGGTGCCGATTTTTATCTGTCGGTGCGTTGCCGGCTGTCGCCAGCGCAGTTGCAGGATCAGTTCCCGCGCCTGTGCAAAATTGGCACGCCGGACCAAGTCAATCACCTGGTTAATGCCGCGCTTGATGGGGTTCCGCTGCAACCCCTCAGCCATGTACCCGCCGCGATTCCGTTACGTCTCGAAAATCAGTATTTCGTGCTGGATCTCAATCACGCCAAAGGGCAGGCCGTTCTCGATGAGGGCGTCTGCACCTTCTATGTGCCAAGCACGTTGGCTGATGTGAAGCTCGAACTGTTTGCGGTGCTGCGCTCATGAACCTGAACGCTTCCAAGGAACACACCGCTATGACGGTGGACATTGATGAGCTGTTGCAGGACACCTACCTGTTGGTTGTTGAACTGCGCCAAGGTGCTGGCGTGCGAAGCAACGCTGAGCTGACTCGGCTTTGTATGGAGCAGGTTGAACAGGTAAGGCAGCGCTTGGCATTGGCCGGGCTGAAACAGCGCAGCATCGACCATATCATTCACGCGCAATGCGCATTGCTCGACGAAACCGTGCTCAGTTGCGCCACCGACGAGGCCCATGCCACCTGGGCCAGTCAGCCTTTGCAGGCAAGGATTTTCAATCGCCATCAGGCAGGCGAGTTTCTCTACGAGGACATGCGCGAAGTCATGCGTGAGCCCGCCCCCGACCTGCATGTGCTGACCGTATTTCAACGGGTGCTGACGCTGGGCTTCCGTGGTCGTTACGGCGAACTGAGTGATCCTGAGCGCGAGCAACTGTTGCTTGCTGTCAATTCACAGGTTGTACCGCTGAATGCAAGCCAATCACTGGTGACGCAGGTGGCGGGTGGCAACTGGCGCGCAAGTTTGGCCTGGCTGCGTTCACCGCAGGTTCATGTTCTTGCCGTTGTCCTGGTGCTCGCGTCCACATGGTGGGGGTTGGATTACCTGCTAAGTGACGCGCTTGATCCGCTCTTGGCTGGTCAGAGGTGAGGGCGAGATGACCTTTAACCTGTATCGAATCCTCTACCTGTGGGCGGGAGCTCTTGCTCTCGCTTTGCTGGTCATCCTTCCCCTCGGCATAGGGATGCGTACGTTCGGTGTGTTGATCGCAGTGGGCTGTGTCGCGTGGGCTTGGACTCAGTTGGGGCGGCGTGTAACTGAGCAGCGAGGTTTGATCACACTGGCCAATAATGCGGTGCTACCTGCGGCCGCGTTTCGCAGTCCTGTCGTGTTGGTGTGCGGTGATGGCCTGGATGGGCTATTTGGTCCGGTGCCGGCCGAGCAGTTGGCGCTGCGAGTCACAGAACAGGGTTGCTATGTTCGCGTGGACAATCTGGAGCAATTACCGGTTGTGGCCGATAGCCTTCTGGCGCTGCGTCCAGGCTGGGGTGGGCAACTCGGTGTAATGCTCACCGTCAATCCAGGCGCGCACAGCGACCGCGCCGTTCTGGCTGGCGCGATACGCGCATTCAGTCATCAAGTGTCGCTGGTACGTAAGCGTGGCATCGCACTGCCGCTGCTGTTGGTGAGCTACCTGCAAACCCCACGGGGCGAAGAACCTTGGTTCAGTTGGAGCAACGGTCAAGCTGACGCGTGTGTACGTGGCGCGGGTTCGTGCTCCAGCGTGATTGAGTGGCAACAACACAGCGCTGACTCTTCAGCACAAGCGAAGCGGATGTGCGCGACCGTACAACTGAACAGCGTTGCGATGTGGTTGCAGGAGGCGGTGTTGTCACAACTCGCGACGTGCAGCGCTCCCGTGGTGGCGATGGTCTGTGCCGTCAAGTTGGCCCCCGCAGTCCCCCATTCGATCAGCGCCAATCTCTGGCAGCAATGGCTGAGCAGCAAGGTCGCGCTAGCTGACAACAGGTCGGTAACAACGGATGCGCGTCTAACGTTTCCCGACCCCTTGCTTCACCTGCTTGCGCTCGGCCCATTGCAACGCCCAGCACAACGCGCAGCGATCAGCGCATTGTGGCTCTTCGCTGTTGCAGGCGTTATCGCACTCGCCAGCTCTGCTTGGCAGAACACGCTGTTGGTGCGTCAGGTCAGTGACGATCTTCGTCGCTATGCGGCTATTCCCCAGCCGACTCAGCGTGTACAGCGCGCATTTCTCCTGCGTGAAGATGCCGTAAGTGCTCTGCGCCAGCACGCCCGGCGGCTGGACGCTTACTACAGGCACGGCGTGCCCTGGGCCGTTGGCATGGGCTTGTATCGCGGCGAACGCCTGCGTGCACAGCTGCTGGCCGTGCTGGGTGCCCATGTGGAGCCTGCGCCGACCCCGCCTGCTGCACAGGTGGCGAGCCCGGTCCGGCTTGACAGCCTGTCGTTGTTCGCCACTGGCAGCGCTCAACTCAAACCAGGCTCAGCCAAAGTCCTGATCAGCGCATTGGTTGAGATCAAGGCACAGCCCGGCTGGCTGATCGTGATCTCAGGGCATACCGACGCTACCGGCGATGCGCAACACAACCTTCGGCTTTCAAGCGCCCGCGCCGCTGCCGTGCACGCCTGGATGCGACAGATGGGCAGCATTCCCGACAGCTGTTTTGCGGTGCAGGGCTTCGGCGCCAGCCAGCCGATCGCCAGCAATGACACCGAGGCGGGGCGCGCTGCCAACCGCCGCGTTGATATCCGTCTGATCCCTGAGGAAGGGGCGTGTGCGCGCTCTGACGTGGGGCCGGACAGACAACCTCTGTCGCATCCCGCGACAGTTAAATTTCCGAGAAAGGAGCTTCATATGGCAATTCCCGTTTACCTCTGGCTGCAAGACGACGGTGGCGCAGAGATCAAAGGTTCGGTGGACGTGCAAAAGCGCGAAGGCAGTATCGAAGTGGTTGCCCAGGACCACAGCCTGTACATCCCCACCGACAACAACACCGGCAAATTGACCGGTACACGGGTGCACACCCCGTTTCTGTTTTCCAAAGAAATCGATGCGTCCAGTCCTTACCTCTACAAGGCAGTGACCACAGGGCAAACCCTCAAGAGTGCGGAGTTCAAGTGGTACCGCATCGACGATGCCGGGCAGGAGGTGGAGTACTTCATCACCAAACTGGAAGACGTCAAGGTGGTGAAAGTCGCTCCCAAAATGCACGACGTCAAAGACCCGAGCAAAGAGAAGCACAACCACATCGAGCAGGTTGAATTGCGCTACGAGAAGGTCACCTGGACCTACAAGGACGGCAACATCATTCACTCCGACTCCTGGAATGAACGCCAAAGCGCTTGATATGCATACAGCCTGCGGTGTGCAGGGTTGAACGTCCGTTCGCGGACGTTCAGCCAAGCACATCAAGGTACAAACCCATGGCTGGCTGATTGACGACACGCCCAGATCACCGAGCAAGGAAGTAACCGTATGACCCAGAACGCCACCCGCTTGCTTCGCCGTCTTAACCCTTACTGCGCCCAGGCGTTGAGTGCGGCTGCCTCGCTGTGCCAAACCAGAGCCCATGCGCAGATCACCATTGAGCATTGGTTGCTCAAGTTGCTGGGGCAGGGGGAGGGTGATCTGACCGTGATCGCACGCCGTTACGAGTGGAACATGGAGACGCTGTGGTACGGGTTGTTGGAGCACATCGACCACCTGCCACGCAGCGTGCAGAGCAAGCCGCAATTGTCGCAGCCGTTGCAGCAATTGATCAAAAACGCCTGGTTGCGTGCCTCGCTGGACGAAAATAACGAGCATCTGCGTTCTGCACATTTGCTGAGCGCGCTGATAGAAACACCCAGCCTGTTGGCGTGTGACGCTGCCTGGCCACTGCTGAGCCTTAGTGAAGCTCAGTTGCAGCGTTTGATGGTGCTGCTGGATCAGACCTCCGAAGAACGTCCGGGTGTACAGGAGGCCACTGCTTCAGACATTCCCCCAGGCGCTCCAGATGACCTCGTCGTTCTCCCTCCCGCTTCCACCCACAATGAGGTACTGGAGCGGTTTACCCACGACCTAACCGTCCAGGCTGCAGAAGGGAGGATTGATCCGGTATACGGTCGTGACGACGAAATTCGCCAGGTCATCGATATTCTCAGCCGGCGGCGCAAGAACAATCCGATCCTGGTAGGTGAACCCGGTGTCGGCAAAACGGCGTTGGTCGAAGGCCTGGCCCTGAGTATTGCCCAGGGCAAGGTACCGAACAGTCTAAGGTCGGTCAGCGTGCGCACATTGGACCTCGGGTTGCTGCAAGCCGGGGCAGGGGTAAAAGGGGAGTTTGAACAACGCCTGAAAAATGTGATTGATGCCGTGCAGCACTCCGACGCGCCGGTGCTGTTGTTTATCGATGAGGCCCACACCCTGATTGGCGCCGGCAACCAAGCCGGTGGTGCCGACGCGGCTAACCTACTCAAGCCCGCACTGGCCCGAGGTGAATTGCGCACTATCGCTGCAACCACCTGGAGCGAATACAAACAGTATTTCGAACGCGATGCCGCGTTGGAGCGGCGTTTTCAAATGGTCAAGGTTGACGAGCCGGATGACGCCAGCGCCAACCTGATGTTGCGCGGCCTCAAGGTGCGCTACGCCAACCATCATGGCGTGCATATCCAGGATGCGGCGGTGCAAGCCGCAGTCAGCCTGTCGCGCCGTTACCTGACCGGGCGCCAACTGCCGGATAAAGCCGTCGACCTGCTGGACACTGCCAGTGCCCGGGTGCGCATGAGCGTCGACTGTGAACCCCAGGCATTGATTCGCCTGGGTGCCCGGCAGGTGGCCCTCGAACTGGAAGCCCAAGCTCTGGAACAGGATCAGCGTCTGGGTGGCCACGGCGGCGATGAGCGCCTGACGGTTATCGCCGTACAACACGCAGAGCTGCAACGCCAATACCTCGAACTGGAGCAACAATGCCGGCAGGAACGTGAGCTGGTACAGCAACTGATTGAAGCGCGCCAGGCGCAACCGCCCCAACGGGAAACCTGCACGCAGTTGCAACGCCAGCTAAACGAAATCCAAGGCAACCAAGCATTGTTATCCCTGGACGTTGATGCCCGCAGCGTGGCCGAGGTCATTGCCGATTGGACCGGCGTACCACTGGGCAGTTTGCTTAAGGACGAACAGACCAACCTGTTATTGCTTGAGCAGCAACTGGGCGAGCGCGTGATTGGGCAGGCGCCGGCTTTGAGTGCCCTGGCGCAACGCCTGCGTGCTGCCAAAACCGGGCTGACCAATGACCGGGCTCCCCTGGGGGTGTTCCTGCTGGTGGGCACCAGCGGCGTAGGCAAGACCGAAACCGCCCTGGCCCTGGCCGATAGCCTGTTCGGGGGCGAAAAGTCGCTGATCACCCTCAACCTTTCCGAGTACCAGGAAGCCCACACGGTTAGTCAGCTCAAAGGCTCACCGCCGGGTTATGTCGGTTACGGTCAAGGAGGCGTGCTCACCGAAGCCGTGCGCCAACGCCCCTACAGTGTGGTGTTGCTCGATGAGGTGGAAAAGGCCCATCGCGACGTTCTCAACCTGTTCTACCAAGTCTTCGATCGCGGCTTCATGCGCGATGGCGAAGGGCGCGAAATCGACTTTCGTAACACCGTCATTCTCATGACCTCCAACCTTGGCAGTGACCTGCTGCAAACCTGCGTGCAGGAGCAGCCTGACGCACCAGACTCCGTGCTGCATGAACTGCTGCGGCCCATTCTGCGCGAGCACTTTCAACCCGCATTGCTGGCACGTTTTCAGACCCTGATCTTCCGGCCGCTACAGGCCAACGCACTCAAGCGCATTGTGGCGATCAAGCTGGGCCAGGTCGCCACACGTTTGCAGCGTCATTACGGCCTCAATTGCCAAATCGACGACGCCTTGAGCGACGCGTTGGTTGCCGCCTGCCTGCTGCCCGATTCCGGCGCCCGCAATATCGACAGCCTGCTTAACGAGCAAATCCTGCCGGTGCTCAGTCAACAGCTGTTGGAGCGCCAGGCGATACAGCAACGCACCCAGGGTGTGCGGCTCGGCTACAGCCACGATGAGGGCATCAGCCTGTGCTTCATCGATGCTTTGGATACGGCTAAGTCCGGCGCCGTGGAGGTATGAGCATGCAAACGTTCTTTGACCACAGCCGCCACACCCTGCGAGTGCGCAACCTCAACGCTCAGCTCGACGTTTTGTCCTTTGAGGGCCACGAACAGCTGAGCCAACCGTTCAACTACTGCGTGAAATTCACCAGCACCGAACGTGACCTGGCCGCCGACTCACTGCTAGGGCAAGACGCCCATTTCAGCCTGCACGCGCCGCCGCAAAAGCTGCCCCTGCTGAGCCTGAACCCACCACCGATCAAACCGCTGCGTACCCTGTATGGCGTGGTCACCGGCTTCAAGCGCCTGTCCGGCTCCAACGACCAGGCCACGTATGAAATCACCCTGCAACCGCGTCTGGCCCTGTTGGATCGTGGCCGCCAATTCCGTATCTACCAGCACCAGTCCGTGCCACAGATCGTCGAAAACGTCCTGCGCAGCCGGCATGGCTTTGAGGGCCAGGACTTCCTGTTCAGGCTGGTGCGCGACTACCCAAAACGCGAACAGGTCATGCAGTACGGCGAAAGCGACCTGCACTTCATTGCCCGCCTATTGGCCGAAGTCGGCATCTGGTACCGCTTCACCAGCGACGAGCGCCTGGGGACTGATGTGGTCGAGTTCTGCGACGATCAGCGCCACTACCAGTTCGACGTCAAACTGCCCTACCGCCCGCAATCCGGCCTCGGTAGCACCGGGCAGGATGCGGTGTGGCACCTGCAATCGCAGCACAAGGTGGTTGAACAACAGGTGCATTTCCGCGCCTACCACCACCGCGATGCCCGCGCGCGCCTGAGCGGCGAAGTCGATCAAACCCGAGGCGCCACCACCACCTACGGCGAGGCCTACCACTACGCCGAACCCTACACCGCCCTCGGCGACCGCCTGGACCAGGACGAAGACCTGCAAAGCGAAAGCGGCTACTTCTACGCCCGCCTGCGCCACGAACGCTACCTCAACCCCCAGACCCAACTGCGCGGCACCAGCAGCAGCGCCATGCTCGCGCCGGGGCAGGTGCTCAAGATCACCGGCGGCGCCCCCCAGGCCTTCACCCCCGGCGCGGTTATTACCAGGCTTACCCTGACGGCCGCCCGCGACCAAAGCCTGGAAACCACCTTCGACGCCATCCCCTACTCAGAAACCGTGTGCTTTCGCCCGGCGCTGGAACAAAAGCCCAACATCGCCGGCACCGTCCCGGCCCGCGTCACCAGCCCCCAGGCCAACGACCTCTACGGCCACATCGACCTCGAAGGCCGCTACAAGGTCAACTTCCTGTTCGACCGCGACACCTGGCGAGCCGGCGCGGAAAGCGCCTGGCTGCGCCTGGCCCGACCTTACGCAGGCGACACCCATGGCCTGCACCTGCCCTTGATTCCGGGCACCGAAGTGGCAGTGGCGTTTGAACAAGGCGATCCAGACCGGCCCTACATTGCCCATGCGTTGCATGACAGCGAACACGTCGATCATGTGACCCTGCGCAACTACAAACGCAACGTGCTGCGTACGCCCGCCAACAACAAACTGCGCATGGATGACACGCGGGGGCAGGAGCACATCAAAGTCAGCACCGAGCACAGTGGTAAGAGCCAGCTGAATTTGGGGCATTTGGTGGACAACCAGCGTCAGCCCCGTGGCCAGGGCGCTGAGCTGCGCACCGATGGGCATGCGGCTATTCGGGCGGGCAGCGGCGTTTTCATCAGCGCGGATGCCCAGCCAAAAGCCCAGGGGCAGATGCTTGAAATGAGTGCCGCGGTAGGGCGGTTGCAGCAGGCCGGTGAGCAATTGGAAACCTTGTCGGCCGATGCCCAGGCCGCCCATGCAGCCCCGGCCGATGTGCAGGCACAGCTGAGCATGCTCAAACAGGATCTGGAGCAGCTCAAATCCTCCGTGTTGATGCTCAGCGCGCCCGATGGCGTGGCCATGACCAGCGGCCAGCACCTGCAACTGGCCGCCCAAAAAAACCTGATGATCAACGCCGGTGCACAGGCGGATATCAGCGTGGTCAAGCGCCTGTTCATCGGCGTGGGGCAGGGGGTGAGCCTGTTTGTGCGCAAGCTGGGCATCAAGCTGATCGCCAACCAGGGCGAAGTGAGCATCCAGGCACAAAACGACACGCTGGAACTGATCGCACGCCATGGGTTGAGCATTACGAGCACTGAAGACGAGATCCATATCACGGCGAAGAAGAAAATCACCCTCAATGGCGGTGGCAGTTACATCACTTTGGATCAGAGCCGCATCGAGTCCGGGACTCAGGGGGATCACCTCATCAAAGCGGCGTATTTCGATTTCTTGAGCTCTGCGCAGCAGGTTCTTGATATGCCGCAGCCACCTCAATTGACCGAGCATAAATCCAAGGTCCAAGGGCCTTCGGTTTTCTCTGGCTGATCCCTTTTACTGGCAAGGAGTGAACCACAACATGGCTAACTTGTTCTCTCGGATACTCGATCTTTTCAGCCCAGGCCGCCAGGAGCCCATTTACGTATCGGATCCTCCAACGTGGCCGACGCAGATACCGTCATCCGCCCAGTCTCAATCCGCTGGGCAAGTGAGCAATGACACCCTGACCCCCTTGAAAAACTGGAGCCATCCCTTCAAGGACAAAAGTAACCCCCTCTCCCAACTCACCCACATGGCCAAGGCCGCCGCAGGTTACTACCCGCTGGGCCGCAATGGTCTTTGGCACGGCGGTGTGCATTTCGACAGCGGTACCGCCGGCACTCTGGATCAATCCAGCGTGCATTGCCTGGCCGATGGTGAGGTCGTGGCTTACCGCATTGACGAGCACTCGCCCACCACTGACTACTTCGTCAATGAACTGCCCGTGAAATACCCCTTTTCGCGCAACTTCGTGCTGGTTCGTCACCGCCTTGATGCACCCAGCATTGAGGGCAGCACGGATGTACCGCCCAGCCTGATCTTCTTTAGCCTGTATATGCACCTGCAAGACTGGGCGGTATACCGCAACGATCCTGCCATTTCCCGCCCTACGTTTTGGCCCGAGGGCCAGACCCGCCGCGTCAAGGCGAGCACCCGAGACGTCATTCCAGGTCAACCCGAACAGATGGGCTTGAATGTGCGCAACCAGGCGCAGAGGGGCAAGGTGCTAACGCTACTGCCAAGGGGCGCGGAGGTAAGCGTCAGCGGCGAGGGGGAGTACCGCAAGTTGGAAAACACCAACGGGCCGGACATGCTGAAAAATTCCGATGGCTCATTGCGCGGCTATGTCGCCTATGAACATCTGGAACTCATTGCGACGGGAAACTATCGAGTCAAGGTGTCTTCCCTTAACGTTCGCGCCGAGCCCAATGCCGGGCTCAATACGCCCGTTATTACGCAACTCCCTCAGGGCACCGAAGTTGTGGTGAGCGGCGAGGGTGAGTTTCGCAAGCTGGAGCGCGTGAACCTGTACGTACACTTCAACTCGCTGGAAAGCACCCTGGAACCGATCGCCGGCCGCATTGTGGTGCTGGACCGACCCATAGCGATCAAGGCGGGCGACCTGGTTGGCCACCTGGGCGAATACCAAGACAACTGCGATGAGTACCCTCAAAAGAAACTACATCTGGAAGTCTTCAGCGATGACAGCGTGGAGCAATTCATCCCAGCCTGCCGCACTTGGGCACAACGCCTGCCCGACAGCGGCAAGACCCTGCTGAAACTGGTCAAGGGCACCGCCGTCATAGCGCATCAGGAACATTTCAGTGCAGCACGCCCACCGAGCCTAAGTGCCACCAGCACGGCGAGCAATGCTGATCTATGGGTGCCCAAAAGCGTGCTCGATGGCCTGCCCGCTGAAAACAAAATCGCAGTCGCCGCAAGCGCCGGGCGCAAAGCCTGCAACTGGTATCGACTGGATGGGCTGCTGCACGACGCGAACAGCGTGTTGCTCAACGGTTGGGTGTGCGAAGAAGTGGGGGTGACGCCGTGGGTGAGTCCCTGGGCGTGGGAGGGTTTTGACGTGATCTTCAACCACGACATGCCTCGGCAAGCCCTGGCCTCTTTTTTTCGAGCGGCAAAGCGCTTTAGTGAGGAGCAACTCGAACGTTATGGAAGCTTGGCCGATATGGCCGATGAAGGACCGCTGAAAAAGCGCCTGTACGACATCATCGACCGCGACCGTAATGGCGTGATGACTGCCGAAGAATTACAGGCTGCGATAAGCCTGCCGGCACACGCGCAGTCGCTGTCGCAACTGATCGTCCACTATGAAAGTGAGTGGATGCACGAACCGCATAAGTGGGATGCGTTGGATGAAGTACTGGGCCATAGCGGCTCGACGCCGTTGTTGAACTGGTTGGCGGAGAAGGATCGGATCAAGGAGATCAGTTGGTGGAATGAGGTGGCGGAGAAAGTCGGGTTGCCGGGGCATGGGCAGGTTTATCACCTACACCCCATAGGTATAGCGAGTTGCTTTGGCGTTAGTTCTAAGCGTCAACTTATAACTCTCGCAATGTTAAAAAAGTCAAAGTCGACTATATCGGACTCTTACTGTGAAAGGGTTCTACCATTTCTTAATAAGTATGCGGAGCTATATGAGGTCAATACACCACTTAGGATTTCTCATTTTTTGGCTCAAGTAGGCCATGAGAGTGGGTTTAAGGTTAGAGAAGAAAATCTTAACTATTCAGCTGTTCGAATGAGGGAGATATTTGGTTGTAGGAATAATCAGGCCGGATATGATAAGTCAAAAGATGAATGCGTTTCCTTTCCAAGGCTTCGCCCTAAGCTTTGGAGTGACGCAGGCGTTTATGCTAATAATCCTGCTAACTTAGGAAGTTATGTTTATGCTAACAGAAATGGTAATGGGGATGAGGGGAGTCAGGAAGGGTATAAGTATCGTGGGCGAGGAATTATACAGTTGACCGGTAAAAATAATTATCGTGAATACTCTCGTATACATAATATAAAGGATCCTTCTGACGTGAGGGATTTCGTTTCTGATCCGGATTTAATCGTTTCCGAATTAAAGTATGGGGTCGAATCAGCTTTCGTTTGGTGGAGTATGGTTGGGATGAATGATGAGATCGAAAGTTCATATGCGGCGAGAACGGAAGCGGATATTTTTGGGCATGTCGCGGATATTTCGAAAAAGGTGAATGGTGGCACTATCGGGTTGGAGGATCGTATCCGTCTATTTAATGAGCTGCGTAAAATGATTGATGTGGAGTTAAATGGCTGATGATTAATCTCTTTATTTTAATTTTATGTTGTTTTTCAATGTTCGCCCTCGCGGAGGGTAGGATCTATTCTTTAGACTCGAATGACCACGGGTGGAGTTCGGCGGAATTCACATGGGAGGGGGAAGGCGCCGGTGAGCGAACTATAAAAGGATATCTTAGAAGCAAGGATGGAGTACGGTACGGACTTCCTGATGAGTGTGAGCCTGAGGGGGGGAATGCTGAGCTAGTAGACGCTTATATGGTAAGAGGAAAAAAAGAGTACTTTTTGTTTGTTTGCGCCTGGTCGGTTCAACACCCCGGTATTGGAATTAATGGAACTCAGTATGAGTTTTTCGTTTATAGGGGCGAGAACCTAGGGCGGGTCGTAAAGGATATGGATCTATCATCAAGTCTATCTGCTTATGAGGGGAGCTTAGAGGGTGGCGGGATTAGTCATGCCTGGTACACGGTACGGAGGATTTCTATCAGTAAGCTACTTGAGCTCGAGGCTGGAAATTTGGTTGACTCCCTTGCTCTGGCGCATGAAATTGTGCAGGGTCGCTTGAAAGATAATGACATTCAGGCAATTAGAAATTACTTGACGTCTGAACGTGTTTATCAGTTGTTTAGAGATGCCCCCATCAATAATCATACTGCTGCGATCTATAATGACCTTGGATATGCTTTGTGGGTGGCGGGTAATGATTTTATGTCTTATGAAATATTAATGAAAGTTGAGGCGGTCGATCCGAATAGAATTGTTCTGAAACTAAACATCGCTGATGTTTTATGGTCGATTGATCGGGGGGCGTCTAGAGATTACTATGAGAAATATGTTGATTTGATGAGGGGGGAAGGTAAGGAAACGCTAATTCCCACAAGGGTGTCTGAACGTTTGGTTGCTCAGTGAGTGGTGGGGAATGCTTGGATGGGATTAGTGTATTAATTAAATTGCTGGCTGAAAGGCCGATGTGTTCTGCAGGTGCGAAGCCGCGAGCTGTAGAGGTTGTTTGGGTTAATATGAAAAATGGCTTGGTTTGAGGAAATAGTTTATGACTTTTCAGGTTGCTGGGGGGTACATAAAAAATAGCAATTTTGTATTTGTAAGCGAGATTGTTTTGTGTGGGAGAGATAATGTTAGGTTATATCGGTGGCGGTACAGTTGACTACGTTTCTGCGAGAAGAATAATAAATGCTTTGGATGAGGCGGAGTTGATAGCTTCATATGCGGAGCGGTTTGAAACTATTTTAAGAGCAACGTCAGCGTTGCCATTGGATTTGTAGTCATGAGAAAAAAATATTTTGTAGGGTTGGTGTTTTTTTTGATTTTTACTGGTTTGGTGGTTGCTGAGGAAATTGTAGAAGGTACTAGTCCGGGAAGCGTTGTGCTTCATACAAAACGGGGGAGCGTAGTCTATGAAAATATAACGGGCAATAGATATGGTGTCGATAGAAGTCTTGTGCCTATTAATGGCAGGCCCGGGCTGTTGGTTCTTTCCAGGGATAATCTGTATTTTACATTGTCGGTAAAAGGACGAGGCGATAGTTGTTGATTGTACTTACTCTGACTTAAGAAGCCGTATTAATGGTGCAAGAATGACTGCTGGCATATGTGGGCTTGATGAGAAATTGGTTGAAAGCTATGATGATGTTATATATGGTTATTCAAGTTTTTGGAGTAGATCCGTTTACTCATTCGACACCGGAAGTTTATTTGCTGGAGAAGTAGGGAAGCATTTTTATCTGGGAAAGATAGGTGGTGTCGAAATTTTTGATAACTATCCAACAATTGATTCCTTGGAAGACTCGAAGCCCAAAAAAGTAATTAAAAGTAGTTCTGGGTGTGCGAATCTTGGCATGGTTGTTGGGTTTTTGGTTTTTGAGGATGCGAATAAGCCAGTCCTCAAATATCTTGATTTGCTCCGTTCTGAAGATCCTATATTTTTGCAGCGTATGGGAGAGGAGGATTTAAAGAAAATGGCAGTTGGTAAATGCAATATTTAAGTGGGTATGTTGCATTTTTGATTGCCGTCGCGATGGTTCATGACGGATTTCAAAAAAACAAGTGCGCGATTTTTTCGGTCTAATATGGGACGAGCTCTAGTTTTAGATCAGGATGTTAACGCGCCTGGTAACGTGGTGCGTAGCCATTAAAAATGCAATTGATGTTTTGCGGAGTAGAAATCCTGGGCTCAGTTCAGATCCGGATCACTGGGGCGAAAATCGTTTGCAATATGAGAATGAGTCGGTAGAGATTTATGGGCTGTCTCGCAGTATGAACTCCCCAAGAGAATGCTATAGTCATCTCCGTGGCTTATTGTAAGAGGTCTAAAATGAAAAGTTTTGTGTTGTTTTTATTTTGCTTAATGGTCTCATTTAGGTTAGTGGCCGCTAGCAATCAGAGCACTGCTGGAACTTTGGTTTACTCAGATGGTGTTGGCCAAGAGTTTAGGTCTCTGGACTATAAAACAAGGTCAGGACGGGTGCTAAAAATATTCGATGAAGGATTGAGGTTTAGCTATGATAGTCAACATGATAAAGCTATATCTCCTAATAAAGCGTATTCAGTAGTGCACTTCTCTGAGGAGGGTGTAGGAGAGAGTGATGCACGCCCGGATACTAAATACCTTTGTGCGTTTGTAAGAATGGTTGATGGTTGCGTTGTCAACGTTTCTGCTGGTGAGCAATGCGGGGGTGAGTGGAGTACGTCAAGTCTTTGGTTGAGCCAACAATCCAACTCTGGTTATGATTTTTCTAACGACTCTCCAACGGTTGAAGGTGTTTATAGGGACTATATGTCTGGAAGGAAGGATCAATTTAAAGTGACTACCCCTAGAGTTCTTGCCTATCTTTTAGAGGGTACAACATTTGATAATATATTGGCCTGCGATCCTCCCAGTAATTTAAATATAAAGACTTATAATGAGATGCTGATGTCGCTAGAGCGAGACGGTGATAGTCATAATTTTTTGAAGTTAAGAAATGCTTTGGACTTGGCGGGTCTGTGGCCTGTGAAATACTAAGTTTGAATGGCTACTAATTTTTTAATGATAAGTACTTACTGTCGTAGTACATGGTCAGTTAGGCGGATTTTGCATGGAGCGGTTGTATGTATATATGTTATGTTGTTTTGGGTGTTTAAAGTGCCTTGACTTTCTCCGCTCTGAGGAACCTGTATTGCTTCAACGTATGGGGAAGAGCACTTGAAGAAAGTAATAAATGACGCTTAACCCAAGCGTAAAGAGCTTACACTCACTCCCAAGGAGTATTGTTAACTTCAGTAATCAATAGAGGGTTATCTTTCTACCGGCCAGATCCTCACTCTCGGTTGGAGATGAAACAAATCGGCAATGACTTATCGAGTCTTGCTCCAGAAGCATTCTTTCTAGAATCCGTTCAACGAAAGACTGTGGGAAGGGAAAGCCGTGCGTGGAGGGCTAATAATTCGCCAAGAAGAAGCAAAGCTTATTTAACGAGGTCTAAAATGCGAATATTTTCAGTGGTTGTATTTAATTTTTTTGCAGTATTTGCTTCATTAGCTTTTGCGGGTAATGGCTGCAACAAGGCGAGCTTGCTAACAAGAGCCATCTTTCAGTGCGCAAGCGGTTTGTATGAAAAGGTAGACAAAAAACTTGACGAGCAATACTCGATAGCGCTTGACTCGCTTTCATCTCTCAATAAAGTTTCACTTGTAGAGGTTGAGCGCGTGTGGCTTAAGTATAGAGATGCTCATTGCAATAACATTTACGAATCTATTTCTCCAGGAGAGGAAGCCGGAATCGAAAGAGCTGCATGTCTGACTTCTTTGACCGCATCTAGGCTGACGGAGTTGATTTATTTGGAGACGGGAGTCAGCAGTGACGGGTTTTATAGTTCAGTCTCTTTTGTGAGTAATCTTTCTCTCAGGACTAGAGATGACATGATTTTGTACATTGAAGGTTTAAAAAGTACTTTAGAGGCAGTCGAGTACTTCAATAAAAACTGCGAGCTGATGGGTGTTGTCCATTCGGAAGACGGAAGGCTTTGTCGAGCTAGAATGAAATTTCAATCCATGTAGGTATCAGTATCAATAGTAAATTCAGAAGCCAACGACTGCTAGGCGGGAGAAAATCTACGTACTGTTGGTGCGCAGGCGCAGCACGCATGTATTTGTTCTGTTTGAGTTAATATAATAATGGCTTGACTCAAAAAAAATTTTCGATTTGTTAATTTGTTGGCGGGAGTGTGATAACACAAGAGGGCGTTTGTATTGGAAAAAATATATATCATGAGGGCGGCGTGGATCCTTTTTTGCTGCTTGTTTTCGTCCGCACCTTCATTCGGTGCAACCTCTCTGCCAATATTAGCGATTCAGGACGGTACTCCGATCAAATTGGCCGTGTTTGAACGAGGTGTTTTTCTGAGTCTCGCCGTTCCTGATGCTTTTATGCGGGAGGTTGAAGGTCTGTACGAAGAAGTATATCTAAAAGATCTTACAGGCGACGGCATTGCGGAGTTTGTCTTCCGTTTGGGTGGGGAGGGGGTAAATTCTTGCTCGAGAGTGTTGCGATATTATCGTGAAGGCCGCTCCTTGAGTGAATTGGAATTCGGTCGTGGCGGACTTTGTAATTTTAAGGTTGCGCGTAATTATATTGTGAGTTCTTACAGGGATGGGGCATCTTGGAATGAGGATGTTTACGAGATTAAGGATGGAGCGGTCCGTATAAAGTTGTCAGATCGCTGTATCGGTTGTGGTGAGGTCAATCGTCTTGAGTATCACCCGGG
The DNA here is from genome assembly GCF_050432925.1 of Pseudomonas sp. 18175. Taxonomy (NCBI): domain Bacteria; kingdom Pseudomonadati; phylum Pseudomonadota; class Gammaproteobacteria; order Pseudomonadales; family Pseudomonadaceae; genus Pseudomonas; species Pseudomonas sp. 18175. Next base: position 29,130 of record NZ_JBKFTO010000032.1, read on the forward strand.
TGGACTTTTGAAGCGTTCGTTGGTTTCTGATGATGGTGATTTTGAAAAGCGTGCCGTGTTGACTGCTAATGTTATTTCCAATAAGGCGAATATTTACTCTTCTCCTGCTGGAACCCATTCAACACAAAAATATTTGATGCAAGGAGATAAGGTTACGCTTCTAGGCTTTCACATCTCAAATAATGAGCGCTGGATGGAGTTCAGGTTCGAAGGTGCTGTTGTTACTGAAGGGTGGTTGAGGTGTGGCGATACTGATAGGGCGATAGAGTGTTTGAAGTTGCGTTAGGTAAGCTGGTTGTAGTGACTGTGTTGGCATTAGGGCTATTGAGTTGCATGGATATCCCATAATTAATGGGTTTGTTTTTAACTATGGAGGGCACATGAAAAACATAATTCGAATAGGCGACAAGACAACAAGCGGCGGCACTGTTAAAGCCGGTTCAACCGTCATGTTTTTCAGAGGCATTGGCGCCGCCCGCAAGGGCGATCCAGTCGATTGCCCGATCCCAGGCCATGGTCGAACAGAGATTGCCGAAGGCCATCCAACTTTTAACGACCACGGTATCCCTGTCGCGTTTCACGGGCATCGTTGTGCTTGTGGCTGCACCTTGATTTCATCGCTCCCTCAAGCGAGTGCGCACTAGTCATGCCAGTCAGGATGGATCAGGTCCCCCCAATCTCACTAAGGCCCAGTCGGCCGAATGGCTGGCTTTGGTTAGTTGGGCTGCCATTGCTGCTTTTGCTGTTGGGTGTAGGCGCAACGTTTTTGCTCAGCTCGCCATGGCTAAACCAGCAACCTGTAATTTTTTGGGGGCTGGCCTTGGGAGCGCCCTTTATGGGCTGGTGTGTGCTGAGCTTCGGCCGTATTTCGCTGTATCTGGGTCAGCACCGGGTGGCAGATGGGTGGGACAAGGCGCGTGACGAGGACTTGATCCGTAAGGTTCGCCAAGGCCGGCGCGTGCAGCAAGTGTTAAGTGTAAGTCTACAAACAGCCTTGCGAGAGGCGAACGCATCGCCAGCTATACAGTTGGATTCTTTACGCAGTGAAGCCAAGGCGACCATGGCTCAGCCGTCCAGAAGAGCCCCCGCAGTGTCGCGACACACTCGTATTGCGGGCGAGCAGAGTCATGGTCCCGCGCAGGCGTTGCTCAAACTATTAAAGCAAATGCTTGCCGATTTGATACCTGCTTTAAATAAAACGTCGAGTAACGCGCCATTGGCATTGTTACTGGAGGTCGATACAGCCATGCCGGAGCGAATGTGGCGGGGTTTATGGCAGCAGGCGTGGAGCGAATCCGGTATCCGCCAACCTCTTGCGCCCTGCGAAGGAAGCGGACTCGCTGCGCTGGACCAATGGCTCGATCAACGCATTGACGACGAAGCCTCCTTGTTGGTGGTGGCGTTGCAATTTGATCCGCCACAACCAGAAGGTACGGCTGAAGCGGCGGTAGGGTTGCTGTTCGGCAATCGTCTCACCCAAACCGCTCTACCTCCCATTGCGTACCTGCATCGCCCCGAACAACAACTTGGGTCTGGCGCCGAGGGTTTGCTCTATGCCGCGCGCCAGGCATTGGACTGGGTACCGCTCGATGTGCAATCAGTCGAGCACGTATGGCAGTCGGGCATCGACGCTAGCGAAAGTGAAGCCTTGTCCACTGTTTTGAAGAACATGGCGCTTCCGGCAGAGCACAAGCAAGGGGTTTACGACTTGGATGTCTTGCTGGGAAACCCAGGCAAAGCCTCTCCCTGGCTGGCGATTGGCGCAGCGGCGCAAACCATACAAAGCGGCGCTGGGCCGCAATTCATCTTCAGCAGTGGCGGCGACGTCGATGCAGGGCTCTGGAGCACTGTTTTGACACCCGTACCAACGCTCTGGAAGCAGGAGCCTTAGGATGCAGTTTCGACGTGTTGTCTGGTTGACGGTTCTGGTCATCGTGCTGTTGATGGTCGGTATGACCGTGGGTCTACTGGTTTGGCATTATCCGCAGTTGCTGGCGCTTCGCTCAGGAAGTGTCGGGCAAACCATAGCTTTGTGGGGCGTTGGTGCAACAACCTTAGTTCTGGTGATGTTCTTGATGGGTTATCACTTTTTAGGGCACCAGTTGGGTCGTACAACGTACCGTCAAGAGCAGGCGGATGACGTGCCCGAATCGACCGCGTCTGTTGGTGCAGCCTCGCGTGAAACCCAAGCCGCGGAAGATGCAGGCTCTTTGAAAGCTTACATGCGCGCCAACTACGGATTTTTCTGGCGCCGTAAAGTTCGCCTGTTACTGGTGATCGGCGAGCCAGCTCAAATCAAGGCCATTGCCCCAACCCTGATCGAGCAACGGTATCTAGAGTCCCAGCGTACCGTTGTACTGTGGGGAGGCAGCGCCCTGGCCCCGCTGGAAGATGCTTTCACAGCAAGATGGAGCCACTTGAGTCGAGGGCGTGCCCTGGATGGTGTGATCTGGGCCTTGAGTAGAGATCAGGCCTGCGATGATGCCGCAATGAGCCTGGGCGTCAGCCATTTGCAGGGTCTTGCTCGGCGCCTGAACTGGCAACTGCCGTTGTACCTGTGGCAAGTCTGCGACAGTGGCTGGTCGCAAGACTCCAGAGAAGCTCAGCCGGTTGGGTGCTTGTTGCCAGCGCGCCTTACGGCAAAGCAACTGGAAACATCGCTGGTTGGCCTGCTGGAGCCTCTGCGTCGGGCAGGCTTGGCGCAGATGCATGAGGCCATGAACCATGACTTTCTGCTGCGGCTGTCTCGTGACTTGAAAGCTGATGGCATCGCCCGGTGGCGTCATACGCACGCAGCTTTGGTCGGCAAATATGCCTGTGGCGTGCCGCTGCGAGGCGTGTGGTTCAGTCTACCGGTGCAGCCCTCGCCCCACGATTCGGTAAATCATTGGGTGGCAGCTCCGGTTTGGCAAGGCGTGTTCAGCGATAAGGCTAGCGGTACCAATTTTGGTTGGAGTAAGGCTCACATCGCCTATGTGTTGACGTTGGGCGTAAGCCTTCTATGGGCCACGGGTTTATTGGTGTCCTTCACCACCAACCGCCTACTAATCAACCAAGCCCAAACCTCCCTCGCAGCCTTGCAACAACCGGGCAACAGCGACCAACAACTCATCGCCCTCAACGATCTGGTCCGCGAGCTCTCCCGCCTGGATGATCGCGTCCAAAACGGCGCGCCCTGGTACCAACGCTTTGGCCTGAATCAAAACCAAGCCCTGCTAGAGGCCCTATGGCCACGTTATGTCGAGGCCAATAATCGCCTGATCCGTGACCCTGCCGCCGCCGCGCTGCGGGAGCATCTCAATGCGTTGATCAAATTGCCCCCGGACAGCCCGCAACGTGCAGAACGTGCCCGCCATGCCTACGCCCAGCTCAAGGCCTACCTGATGATGGCCCGCCCGGAAAAAGCCGAGGTCGATGTACTGGTCAAAACCTTGAGTGAAGCAGAGCCCGCTCGCGCAGGTATATCACCAGGCCTCTGGCAAACTCTCTCACCGACCCTGTGGCAGTTCTACGGCGAACACCTGGCGGCAAATCCAGAGTGGCGCATCGAGACTGATCGTCGCTTGGTCGCGCAGGTTCGCCAGGTGCTGCTTAGCCAATTGGGCCAACGCAATGCCGAAGCCAGCCTGTACCAACAACTGCTCGATGAATCCGCCAATCATTACCCGGACCTGAGCCTCCACCAATTGGTTGGGGACACCGACGCACAGGCACTGTTCACAACCGACGCCAGTATCCGTGGTGTCTTCACTCGCCAAGCCTGGGAAGGCCAGGTGCGCCACGCCATCGACGAAATCGCCGACGCTCGCCGTGAAGAGATTGATTGGGTGCTCAGCGATAGACCCGCAGACATCGATACCCAATTGAGCCCGGACCAGCTTCGTGAGCGCCTCACCGAACGTTACTTCCAGGACTACGCGAGCGCCTGGCTGCATATGCTCAATAGCTTGCGCTGGCAGGAGGCAGCAAGCCTCGACGAAGTGATCGACCAGTTGGCGCTGATGAGCGATGCGCGCCAATCCCCCTTGATCGTGCTGATGAACACCCTGGTCTATCAAGCCCAGGCTGGCAGCCGAAGCCAAGCGTTGGCCGACTCGCTGATGGAGTCTGCGCAAAAGCTTATCGGGCGTGACAAGGCCCCCGTGATCGAGCAGTTGCCGGCCGTGCCGAGTGGTCCGCTGGACGCCACCTTCGGTCCATTAGTGGCGTTGTTGGCCACAAACACCCATGACGGTTTGAGCCTTCAGTCATTCCTAACCCGAGTCACGCGGGTACGCCTGAAGTTGCAGCAGATCAGTACCGCGCCCGACCCCTTGGAAATGACCCAAGCGCTGGCGCAAAGCGTCTTTCAAGGGCGCAGCATCGATCTGACCGATACCCAAGCCTACGGCAGCCTGATGGCCGCCAGTCTGGGAGCGCAGTGGGGCGGGGCGGCGCAGACGCTGTTTGTGCAGCCGCTGGAGCATGCTTGGCAGCGTGTTTTGCAACCTTCAGCCGCAGGTATCAACAGCCAGTGGCAACGCTCGATCGTCAGCCACTGGAACGAGGCCTTCGCCAGCCGCTACCCGTTTGCGGCCACTGCCAGCGACGCGTCTTTGCCGATGCTGGGGCAGATGATTCGGGCGGATTCCGGGCGTATCGAACAGTTTTTGCAACGCCAGTTGAGTGGGGTGCTGCGCAAGGAGGGCAGCCGTTGGGCGGCTGACCCACGCCACAGCCAAGGCTTGCGCTTTAACCCGCAGTTTTTGGCAGCGATCAATCAGCTCAGCGAGTTGGCCGATGTGCTCTACACCGACGGTGGCATGGGCTTGAGCTTTGAGCTGCAAGGCAAGGCCGTGCGCGACGTGGTGCAAACCACTTTTATCCTCAACGGCGACAAGCATCAGTACTTCAACCAGAAAGAGAGCTGGCAGCGTTTCCATTGGCCTGGGCGCAGCGACTATCCAGGCGCAAGCCTGAGCTGGACCAGCATCTACTCCGGTGAACGGTTGTTTGGCGACTACCCCGGCACCTGGGGCCTGATCCGCTTGCTGGAAAAAGCCCAGGTCACCCCGTTGGACGACGTCGACAGCCGCTACCGCATGGTGCTCAAGGCGCCCGATGGGGTGAACCTGACCTGGCACCTGCGCACCGAGCTGGATGCGGGACCGTTGGCGTTGCTCAAGTTACGGGGCTTCGAGCTGCCTCGGCAAATCTTTCTCAGTGAGAACGTTGCCCAAACGCCTTATACATACGACGAGGTTTACCCATGACCCTGCGCACCTTGATCGCCCGTTGCCTGGGGGAGCGTGACGCGCTGTCCATCGCCCGCGAGCAGGCTGCCCACTGGCAGCCGTGGCTGCACCCCATCAGCGCTGAATCTCCCGCAGGCGAAGACCCCGGCTACGATGATGACTTCCAGCGCATGCGCGACGAGGTCAACAAACTGTCGGGCGCCGATGCCGAGCAGGTCGCCCAACTGGCGCAAAAGCTGCTGACCCACAGCTGCAAGGATCTGCGGGTGGCGACTTACTACCTGTGGGCCCGCCTGCACAAGGACGGTGAAGTCGGCCTGGCCGATGGGCTGAGCCTGTTGGCGGCATTGCTGGAACGCTTTAGCGATGCGGTGCTGCCCAATCGTCCCAACAGCCGCAAGATGGCGCTCGAATGGCTGGCCAGTGGCAAGGTGCTCGACACGCTGTCCCTTCACCCGGAGGTGGTCAAGGCCGAGGCCGAGCGTACCGCTGCCGCACTGGCCTGGCTGGAGCGTGGGTTGGGCATGTGGCCGCAGGAACAACGGCCTGATCTGGCGCCGTTGTATGCCGCCTTGTCCGCAAGGCTGGCGCAGTCCGGTGGGATGGAGGCGCTGGTGCCGCAAAACATCGCCAGCCATGAGGCGCCAACGCCACAGATAAAATCCGGACGCGATCTGTTGGACAGCGGCCGCGCCCTGGCGGGTTATCTGCGTGAACAACCGTTGGGCTGGCTGGCGGCCCATCGACTGATGAAAAGTCTGCGTTGGGACACCGTGCATCAGGCGCCACCCCAGGAGGCCAATGGCAATACGCGTTTGACACCGCCACGCGGTGACTACCGCGCGCAGCTCAAGCGCCTGTACCTGCAACAGAGTTGGGCGCAGTTAATCGAGCAGGTCGAGCGAATCTACGCCGAAGGGGTGAACCATTTCTGGCTGGACTTGCAGTGGTACCTGTACCAAGCACTGAGCAAGCAGCCCGCGCCGCCGGACCGCTGGGCCGATATCGCCAAGCGCGACCTGGGTATGTTTCTTGAGCGCCTGCCGGGGCTGGAGGTGCTGTGTTGGAGTGACGGCAGTCCCTTTGCCGATGAGACCACCCGTGAGTGGATTGCCCAACACGTCAGCGGCAACCAGCCCCAGCAATGGCTGCCTGTCACTCCGGTTGTGCCGGTCACGGGCGATGTCGACATCCTGTCCCTGGAAGATGAGGCCGTGGCTCAGGCCGACAGTGAGGGCGTGGACCAGGCGCTGGCCTGGCTGGCCACACGTCCCGAGATCCATACCGGGCGCCAACGCTGGTTGCTGCGCCTGTTGATGGCGCGCGTGGCCGAGCAATACGGCAAAAACGACTTGGCTATCCACTTGTTGGGCGAGCTCGATGCCATCGCACAGCGCCAGGCCCTGGCCGAGTGGGAGCCTGAGCTGAACTTCGAGGTCAAGGCCCGGCTGCTCAAACTGCTGCGGGTCAAAGCCCAGCGCAACGACGCCGACAAACCCGGTTTGGCGCGGCGCATGGAAACCCTGCTGGCCGCGCTGGTAGCCATCGACCCGGTACGCGCCGCCGTGCTTTGCGGCTAACTCTGCGACATTAAGGAGTCTTTTTGGTGAGCATGGACAATCTGACACTGCGTTACTTTGATGCCGAAATGCGCTATCTGCGCGAAGCCGGCAAGGAGTTCGCGCAAGCGTTTCCGGACCGCGCGGCCCAGCTCAACCTGGACAAACCGGGTGCGCAGGACCCGTATGTGGAGCGCCTGTTCGAGGGCTTTGCCTTTCTGATGGGCCGCCTGCGGGAAAAGCTCGACGATGACCTGCCCGAGTTGACCGAAGGTTTGGTCAGCCTGCTGTGGCCGCATTACCTGCGCACGATTCCGTCGCTGTCGGTGGTCGAGTTGGTGCCTGAACTTGCGCAGATGAAGCGCAGCGAGTGGGTTGCCCAAGGTTTCGAGGTGCTGTCGCAACCCATCGGCGCGCAGGGCACCCGTTGCCGTTACACCACCACCCAGGATCTGACCCTACAGCCCTTGGCGTTGGAGTCAGTGACGCGTAGCCATGAAGCAGACGGTCGCTCGGTGCTGCGTCTGCGTTTTGCCTGCGGGGCTCTGACCGACTGGAGCCAGGTAGACCTGCGCCGTTTGCCGTTGTACCTGAACGCGGATGCACCGCTTGCCAGTGCGCTGCATCAGGCCCTGACCTTGAACGCGCAAGCCCTCTACGTGCGTTGGCCAGGCCGCCCCGAACGACAGCCACTGGCCGGCCATTTCGAGCCCAAGGGATTCGGTGAAGAGGACCGTTTGTGGCCTAAGGGCGATAGCGCTTTCAGCGGTTATCAGCTGCTCCTGGAGTACTTCAGCTTCCGTGAAAAATTCATGTTCGTGACCCTGTTGGGGTTGGAGCGACTGGAGATCGTGCCGGGCACCGCCTGGTTCGAACTTGAAGTGGTATTGCGTGAGCCCTGGCCAGCCAACTTCGACCTGAGTAATGAGCACATTCGCCTGCATGCAGTGCCGGTCATCAACCTGTTCCCACTGGAGGCCGACCCGCTGAGCCTGGCGCCGTTGCAAACTGACTACCTACTGCGCCCCATGCGCTTGCAGGATGGCCACACCGAGATCTATTCGGTAGACCGGGTCACCGCCGCAAAGAACGCAGAGCGCCATGACTATGTGCCTTTCACCAGCTTTCGCCACAAGGGCGGCATGCTGCGCGACGATGCCCCGGAGCGCTACTTCCACACGCGCTTGAAGCGCGCGGCCAATGGGTTGCATGACACATGGTTGATCCTCGGTGGTGAGGGGTTCGACAAAGATCGGCTGGGCGAGCGACAAAGTCTTTCCCTGCGCTTGACCGGAACCCACGGCCAGTTGCCGCGCAAAGCCTTGCAAAGCACCTTGCTCGATACCCTGGTGCAGTCCGCCCAGGTTGATGTGCGCGTGCGCAACCTGTGTGCACCGACCCTGCCGTGCTATCCGCCCAATCGCGATCGTTTTCACTGGCGCGTGCTCAGTCACCTGGGCTCCAACTTTCTGCCGATGCTCGACAGCGCCGAGGTGCTGCGCGGCACCCTCGCGCTGTATGACTGGGCGGGCAACGAACTCAACCGTCGACGCCTGGCGGCCATTGTCGAGGTTAGGCATCACCTGGTTCAGCGTTTTGAAAAGGGCTTTCTGCTGCGGGGCGTCGATATCGAAATAACCCTGGATGCCAATGGTTTTTCAGGGGAGGGCGATATCAGCCTGTTCGGCGAGATGCTTAACCGCTTCTTTGCGTTGTATGCCGACATTCATTTGTACACCCAGCTCACGCTGATCCTGCAACCTACTGGAAAGTGCCTGCGATGGAACGAGAGCCACAGTCAGCGTATTCCCGGCTAAATACCAGCGGTCTGCTGCAAGCCCTGCACGGGCAGGTGGCCGAAGCCAATCTGTACCGGTTTTGCCAGTTACTGGAACAGGCCTTGCCCGGTCACCCGCCCTTGGGCAGCACTGCGCAGCCTGCCGATGACGCGGTGCGCTTTCGTCCCGACCCGGGCATGGGTTTCCCCGCCGCCGAATTGAAAGCCATTGAACTCGATGCCGCTCGCCCGGACCGCCCGGCAACAGTCCGCACCCGTCTACTGGGGTTATACGGGGTTGATTCACCGCTGCCGACGGCGTTTCTGGATGACATCGCGCAGCGGCGGGAAGGGCATGAAGCGCTGGAAGCCTTTCTGGATATTTTCAACCACCGGATCTTCACCCAGTTCTATCGGATCTGGCGCAAGTACTCCTACCCGGCGGCGTTTGAAGCGGGGGCGCTTGATGCGACTTCGCAATGCCTGTTGGGTTTGATCGGCCTGGGTATTCCTGGCACCGCGCAGCAGATCGCCACGCCTGTCTCACGCTTTCTCGCCCTGCTCAGTGTGATGCGCCTGCCGACGCGCAATGCTGAAGGCATCGCGGCATTGGTCGCCTTGCTGGCGCCCAATACCCAGGCGAACACCACCGCGCGATGGCCAAAAAAAGTGCTGCTGAAAGAGCCCGCCGGCCTGTCGCGCCTACGCCCGGTGAATCTCAGCCAAGGCACGCCCCTGGGAAGCGTCGCCTTTGATGCCAACAGCCAACTTCGCCTGACGCTGTACACCGAAGATACGCAGGAAGCTCAGGGCTGGTTACCGGGTGGCGCGTTGTACGGCGACCTGCTGGTGCTGCTGCGCGTATACCTCGGTTGGCGTTGCACGGCGAAACTGCGCTTATCGCTGCCGGTGTGCAGCTTGCCTGAACCCATGCTCGGCCACGCCACGATTCGGCTTGGCATGACCGGGGTATTGGGGGTGGGTAGCGATACCTGGCAAGGGCGGCAGCACGACATCCTCACCATTAACCTGGGCCTCTACCAAGGCCTTTTGATCAACCCCCACAACAGAGAGGCACAGCATGTTACGTACTGTTTTTAGTCTCGTGATGTTCGCGGCACTCAGTGGCTGCGGTCTGGTTCAGACCGTGGCCGATGGCACAGCGTCCACCGCCCGAGCGATCTTCTACAAACAGGTGAAAACCCTGCATCTGGATTTCAGTGCGCGCACGGCACTCAATACCCATGCTGCGGACATGAACGCCTTGTCGATACCCACCCTGGTGCGCGTGTACCAGCTACGCGACAACAAAGACGTCGAGCAGGCGAGCTACAACAGCTTGTTGGGCGATGACGATCAACTGCTGGCAGGCTCACTGTTGGACAAGCGTTCGGTGGTGGTGAAGCCCGAAGAGGGCGCACAGTTGAACGTGCCCTTGGACAAGGATGTGCAGTTCGTCACCGTGGTGGCCTTGTTTCGCAACCCCGACACCCAACTCAATACCTGGCGCCTGACGTTGAACCGTGACGACCTGGATGCGGATTGGCCGCGGGTCATCGAATTAGGGGATAACCGCTTGACCCTGCGGCCCCTGGCCAAGGACTGAGCCATGATCGAGTACAACCCCTCGCTGTATGAACTGCTGCTGCAAAACTTCGACGGTGAGCTGGACCTCCATCACGTCAGCGAGGAAGACCAGTATGCCCTGTCGGTGCTTGACAACCTGCGGCGCATCCTCAACAGCCGCGCAGGCAGCCTCAGCCACCTGCCGGATTACGGGCTGCCGGACATGGGCGTGATCCTGCAAGGGCTGCCCGCCACGGCCCATGGTTTGATTACCACGATGACCGCCACCTTGCTCAAGTACGAACCGCGCCTGGCGGCAGTCTCCATCGAGCTGTTGCCCCAGGCGCTGCCGGGGCATCTGGAATATGCCCTCGACGTGCAACTCCAGGATGGGCAGCACGTCAGCTTCGGCGCCACTCTGGCACCCGAGGGCAAAGCGCTGGTGCGCCATTTGAAGCGACAGAACTACCTATCCAATTCATGAGCCGATAACCCCCGAGGCAGACCGATGACGGCGTTATTTGAGATGCGTATTCGAGTCGGCGGTGATCCGCGCGGCTTCCCTGAGTTTGAACGGTTGCGCAAGGAACTGGCCAAGCTCAACCACCCGGCGCGCCCTGATGTGGACTGGGCCAAGGTAGAGCAAGGCTGCCTGGCGTTGTTCGAGGCAAATGGTGGGGATCTGCAAACCGCGTGTTTCTACACCTTGGCACGCGGTCAGCGCCGTGGGCTGGAGGGGATCACCCAAGGCGTGGTGTTGCTGGAAGCGTTGAGCGGCGAATGGGCGCACCTGTGGCCGCCGATGCAGTCCGTGCGTGTGGACCTGTTGGAATGGCTGTTCGAGCAACTGCAACTGCTTCTGCGCAGTTTGGCAATCACGGCGCACAATGGCCCTGCACTGATTCAATTGGACACTCAACTGGCGCGCTTGCAATCTGTGCTGCCCAGCCCGCTGCTGGCGCTGGATGCTTTGCGTTATCAGGTGGGCAACCTGGTGCTGCGTCTGGAGCGCAGCGTTACGCCGGTTGAAACCCTACCTATCAGGATAATGGCGCCGACCCTAGTGACGCCCATTGTCACGCTGCCACCTCCCCAGGTGAAGCCCCATAGGCGGCATCGGGCGCTGTGGCTGTTGATTGGAACACTGCTCATCGCTGCGTTCGCAGGGACCGCTTGGCGGGTGTGGCTCGCAGATCAAGCCAGTGCACCCCTTATGCCCGAGCCGATACGACTGGACAGTCTGTCGCTGTTCGAGGCGGGCAGTGCCACCCTGAAACCCGGCTCGACCAAAGTGCTGGTCAACGCGTTGGTTGGCATCAAAGCCCAGCCGGGCTGGCTGATAGTGATCGCCGGGCATACCGATGCGACTGGAACCCTGGAGCGTAATCTCGCTTTATCCCATGCCCGCGCCACCGCTGTACGTGACTGGATGCAACGAATGGGCGACATCGCCGACAGCTGTTTCGCGGTACAGGGCTTCGCCGCCAACCAGCCGATCGCCAGCAATGAAAGTGAGGCCGGGCGTAGCACTAACCGGCGTGTCGATATCCAACTGGTCCCTCAGCTTGGCGCCTGTGAGGAATCAGGCTGAGGTTGAGCCTCTTATCTCAACGGCCCCACCACCTGCCGATACCGCTCCATCCCCTGCGGCGTCTCCCGCACCAAGCCAATCTCCAACCCCATCGGCTCCTCCCGCCTGTTCCCACTCAACTGCCTCCAGCCCTTATCCACCTCCCAGACCCTGACTTGCAGGTCACTCACCCCGGTCAACACCTCCACGCCATCCTTCGCCGCTGGCAGCGGGAAGCGATCCCGTGCCGGCGCCACGGCTCGGTACAGCGAATCGCCCTTGAGCCACCAGCGCACCCGTTGCAGGCCATCCCCCGCAACCGGGGCGCTGCGGATTATGTCTAGGCGAAAGCCTTTGGTGTCGGAGCTGCGCACGGTTACCGCCGCCAGCCCTTCGACTTCCGGTGTACCGGGTAAAACCAGTTCCACGCTGGCGCGCAGGCTGATATCCCGTTGCATCTGGTTCAATGCCCGCAGCAGCACTTCGGTTTGCTCGGTGCTCGCCTGTAGGTGGTGATCGGCACGGGTGACGCTATCGAGCCCGCGCCAGGCGATGACGCTGACCAGGGCCATCAGCATGATCGCGACCATGACTTCGATCAGGGTGAAGCCTTGTTGCGATCTTTTAGCTGAGAACCCTTGGTTGTGGTGAATGGGCTCGTTGTGGTGAGCGGGCTTGCCCCGCGCTGGGCTGCGAAGCGGCCCCAAAACCATACGCCGCGGTCTTTCTGAAACACCGCGGAGTCCTTGTTGGGGCGGCTTCGCCACCCAGCGCGGGGCAAGCCCGCTCACCACAACAAGCCCGCTCACCACAGTAATAAGCCCATTCACCCTCGCAAGCGCGCTCATCACAAAGCGGTTCATGGCTGGCTCACCACGCGCATCAACCCCGCACCATCCCGCTGCAGGCTCAGGCTGTGCTGCCCGTCCGACAGCACCACGCGCAGTGGCGGGTTGATCCATTCGGCATTGAGCACCAGGGTTTGGCGGGGTTCGAGGGTGATTTGCATCGGGGTGCTTTCCCATAGGCGCGGTCGCAGTGAGTCGTCGTTTTTGAATACCTCGACGCCCAACCCATCATCACTGCGGCGACTGAACCGAAACCCCTTGGCATCGGCGCGCAGGGTGATGGGCCGGCCATCGGCGTGGGCTTCTAACTGGGCCACTTGCAGCAGTTGGCTGAGGCGGTCGGCGTCTTTGCGCAGCAGGTGCAGGGGGTCGGGTTTGATGGTGAGGCTGACGGCCGCGCTGGCGATGCCGATGATCACCAGCACCACCATCAGTTCGATCAGGGTGAAACCTTGCTCTTTCATCGCTGGCTTCCTGGAGAACTGGGGAGTCTGTGAAATAAAAGCGTGCGAATTGGCCTGTAGGCTAATGCCACGGACAAACAGGAGGTCCTCCCCATGGCATTCGCCCTTCGTGTATCACCGGCCCATGGCGTGCAAGCGCTGGCCTTGCTGGCGGCATTGGCGGGGGTGGTGGTGTGGACGCCGCTGTTGCTGACGTCCGCCGAGTCCCACACGCCCCAAGCCACGCCCCAGGCGCTGGCGGCGCGCAGTGATAACCCAGCGTTGCAGTGGTTTTCCACTGTGGCGACGGCCCCGCAGATAAAAGTCACCGGGGTGCTGGCCGGTGCCCGTGGTGCGGTGGCGATCCTCAGCGTGAACGATGGGCCGCCGCGCAGCTTTTTGTTGGGTGAGCGCCTCAGCCCTGGCGTGCGGTTGACCGCCATTGAAGGCGACGGGGTTGAGATTGAACACGCGGGCGAAAAGGTTCGCGTCAACCTCGACAAGTTGCCGGACGGGCCTGCGCTGCCGCTGCTCACTCGGCCATGACCTGGGTGTCCAGCCGCGCCAGCGGCGGGTTGTCGCGGCTGGCGTCCAGCACCGATACCGTCACATCAAACAGGCGGCCCTTGCTGTTGATGGTTTGTTCGCAGCGCAGTTTCAAACGCCCCTGATCGCAATCGAAGGTCTTTTTGCCGCTGCGCAAATGGCCTTCCAAGCGCAGTTCCGCCAGGCGACTTTGCGCCGCCAGCAACGCCATGGACTTATCCCGCAGCAGCCCGTTGCTCTGGGTCATCAACCCGGCCACGCGCACGGCGGCGGCCATGGCCACGGCGATGATCGCCAGCGCCACCAGCACTTCAATCAAGGTAAAACCTTGCGCGTTGCGACGGCCGTACATGGCGCTCTCAAACCCGGGAAACAGGCCCGCAGACTAGCGCCGGGAGTTGACCGATTGGCGACCGAACCTCCCGAGGATTTTCAATACGACTGACATGTGTTCTTGCAACACTTCGGCTCCAATTGCTCTCAAGCCAAGGAATGTCGAGATGGATATCGCGCGCCTAACGTCCCCATTGCCAGGCCCTCGCGGCCAGCGTGGCTTCACCTTGATCGAGATCATGGTGGTGGTGGTCATCCTCGGGATTTTGGCGGCGATGGTCGTGCCAAAAGTGCTCGACCGGCCGGACCAGGCGCGTGCCACGGCGGCCAAGCAGGACATCGGCGGGTTGATGCAGGCGCTCAAACTCTATCGGCTCGACCACGGCACCTACCCGAACATGAACCAGGGCCTCAACGTGCTGGTGGAGCGCCCGGCAGATGCGAAGAACAGCAACTGGCGCGCCTACCTCGAACGCTTGCCCAACGACCCTTGGGGCAACCCGTATCACTACTTGAACCCCGGTGCCAATGGTGAGGTGGACGTGTTCTCCCTGGGCGCCGATGGCCAACCGGATGGCGATGGCGTCAATGCCGATATCGGCTCCTGGCAGTTGTAAGGCGCGCCATGAAACGGTATTCGCCCACAGCGGCGAAGCAGCGCGGCATGGCGATTATCAGCGCCTTGCTGATCGCTGCCGTGGTGGCGGTGCTGGCAGGCAGCATGCTCACGCGCCAGACCGTGTTCACCCGCAGCCTGGAAGCCGAGCAACTGCGAATCCAGGGCCAATGGCTGTTGCAAGGCGGCCTTGAACGTAGCCGGTTGATGCTCTGGGAGGCGCGGCAAAAGGACGTGCTGACCCGTCTTGATCAGCCTTGGGCGCGCGCCCAAAGTGGTGAATTCCAGGGGCGCATTGACGACGAACAGGGCAAGTTCAACTTGCGCAACCTGGTCAATCGCGAGCAACTGGATGTGGAGCAATTGCAGGCGTTCGAGCGGCTGTGTCGCACGCTGGGGATCGACCCGGCGGTGAGCCGGCGGATCAGCCAGCGGGTGGTCGCCTCGTATCTGCCGCCGGCCAAGTACCCGATGCTGCGCAGCCTGGACGACCTGGGCGATATCGAAGGCCTTGACCCGCTGCTGTTGCGGCGCCTGCAAGGGTATATGAGCGTGTTGCCCGGCATTACCTGGGTCAACGGCAACACCGCCAGCGCCGAAGTGCTCAGCGCCGTCGTGCCCCAGCTCAGCCTGTCCCAGGCCCATGGTTTGGTGGCTGAGCGCGACAGTGGGCAGTGGTTTATCAACCGTGGGGATTTCGTCAACCGGTTGCATCTGCCGCAGGTGGTGGTGGACACGGTGCAGGTCGGTATCACCAGTGAGTGGTTTCGTGTGCAAGGCCAGGTTCGGCGTGAGCAGCGCCGGGTGACCATTGATGCGTTGCTGCATCGGCCCGAAGAGCGCCAGCCCCAGGTGATCTGGTCGCGGGTGGGCGTATGAAGCGCCTGCGTATTGGCTTGCCGCCTCTGGATCAACTGACCGCAGACAGCCAGGTCCGCTTTGCCTGGCTGGACCGTGGTGTGGTGGTGGAAGAGGGCACCGACAGCCTCGCGCACTTGAGCAAGGCACGTATCGCGATGGACTGTTTCCTTCACCCGCGCGACAGCCTGCTCACCAGCCTGGAACTGCCACCGCTGCCCGCTGCGAAAGCCGCTGCGGCCGTGGCCTGTGCCGCGCAAGCGTTGATCTTAGGCCCGGTGGAACACATGCAGGTGGCCCACGGTCCCCGTGAAAGCGATGGGCGTGTGCAAGTGGCCTGGGTGTCCAAAGCCGGGCTGGAACGGTTGTTTGCACTGCCACTCAAACTGCGCGGTGTGTACCCGGCGCCTTATGCTTTGCCGGTGGGCGCGGCGGCGTTGGACGAAGGTTATTTGTTGACCCGCGACAGCCTGCAACAAGGCGCGGTACACCCGTTGGGACAGCAGGCGTTGGACCTGCCGTTGGTGGACCTGCCGTTGGTGGACATGGCACAGCGCTGGAGTGGCCCCACCCCCAACTGGGGCTTGCATGGCCGCCTCAGCCAACCCGCCAGCGGCGGATGGGGCAGGGCGCTGGGGTATCTCGCGCTGGCGACGGCTATCTGGACCCTCGGCCTCAACCTGTACGCGGCACGCCAGGTGGATGAAGGCCAACGGCTCAAGGCGTTGATGAGCCAGCAGGTGCGCCAGGCCTTTCCCGAATTGCCGGTGGTGCTCAACCCCTTGCAGCAGGCGCGTCAGCAACTGGCCGCGCGGCAGAGTGGCGCGGCTACCGACCCTGGCCAGCGTTTCAGTAGCCTGCTGCAACTGGTGGGCAGCAACTTGCCGTTTATGGTCGCCAGCGTCGACAGCCTGAGCTTTGAGCAAGGGCGTCTGCACCTGGAATTGCTCGCCGACAGCCGTAACCCGACGGCGCAGGGCGATTGGCAAACCGCGTTGACCCAGGCCGGCTTCAGCGCCAGCCGCGACGAGCATGGCTGGAGCATTGGCCCGGTAAAAGCGGGGGCCGGCGATGAATAAAGTGCAGCGCATGCGCAACCAATCCCAGCTGTTCTGGGGCGGCCTGGCCCTGCGCGAAAAACGCATGGTGAGCGGTGCAGGCCTGGTCCTGGCGAGCCTGTTGACTTGGCTGGTGCTGGTGCAGCCGGCGTTGAAAAAGATCGATTACTGGCAGGCCGAAACCCCCAAGCTGCGCGCCCAGGCCGCCGCCTTGCAGGTGCTGTTGCAGGGCGTCGCAGCACCGAAGACAGCCGATGACACGACGCTGCGCCAAGCCCTTGATGGTGCTGGCTTACAGGGCCGTTATCAGTTGCAGGCCGAGGCCCCCGGCGGCTGGCGCCTGACCTTCGACAACGCTCCGGCCGATGCCGTGGTGGACTGGTTGCTGGGCAACCCTCGTTCGTTTTCCCTGGAGGTGTCCGAGGCGCGGTTGCAACGTGCCCAGGATGCCGTCGATAACTCGGCCGGCACTGTGTCCGGGACCGTTCGCATGGATCAGGCGCTTGGCGCTAAGGAAGCTTCATGAAGTGGTCAGTCCCGCCTTTTCGTTTGGCCGCACCGCTGCTGGTACTGGCCCTGAGCGCATGCAGCAATAACCCGTCCACTAAGCCTTTGCTGGTGGACAGCGAACTCGGCCAGCCGTTGGCCGAGACCCGCCGCAGCGATACCGCGCTGGACCGTCAACGCGAACCCGCCCCCCAACCGCCAGTACAACACCGCGTGACCAACAGCGCCCGTGGCTCTGCCCCGGCCGTCGTGAAGGCGCGCAACCCGTTGGGGGACCAGCCGGTACAGCTCAACTTCGTCGATGCGGATATCCAGGCGGTGGTGCGCGCACTGTCCCGCGCCACCGGCCAGCAGTTCCTGGTGGACCCACGGGTGAAGGGCAACCTGACCCTGGTCAGCGAAGGCCAGGTTCCGGCGCACCAGGCTTACGACATGTTGTTGGCGGCCTTGCGCATGCAGGGTTTCAGCGTGGTGGACGTGGGCGGCGTGGCCCAGGTGGTGCCGGAGGCCGATGCCAAGTTGCTTGGCGGGCCGATCTACAGCGCCGGCAGCAGCGGCATGCAGACCCGCACCTTCCGCCTGCAATATGAAAACGCCGTGAACCTGATCCCGGTGCTGCGCCCCATCGTGTCACCCAACAATCCGATCAACGCCTACCCCGGTAACAACAGCATCGTCATCACCGACTATGCGGAAAACCTCGCGCGGGTGGCGCAGATCATCAGCGGTATCGACACCCCCAGCGCCATCGACACCGACGTGGTGAAGGTGCAGAACGGCATTGCCGTGGACATCGCGGCCATGGTCGGCGAACTGCTGGAGACCCAGGGCGCCGACCAGACGCAAAAGATCAACGTGGTGGGCGACCCGCGCTCCAATTCGATCATCATCCGTTCCGGCAGCCCCGAGCGTACGGAGCTGGCACGCAACCTGATCTACAAACTCGACAACGCCCAGAGCAACCCCAGCAATATGCACGTGGTGTACCTGCGCAACGCCCAGGCGGGCAAGTTGGCCCAGTCGTTGCGCGGTTTGCTCACCGGCGAGAGCGACGCGGGTGTCAGCGACGATGCGCGGGGCAAGCTCAGTGCCATGGGCGGCACCGATAAAACCACCCAAGGCACCAGCAGCACACTCAACAGCAGCGGTACGCCCACCGGCAGTGGGGTGCAATCGGGCTACAACCAGAACACCCCTTCCACCGGCACCAACAGCAAGGACCAAGACACCGCCTTCAGCGCCGGCGGCGTGACCATCCAGGCCGACGCCACTACCAACACCCTGCTGATCTCCGCGCCAGACCCGCTGTACCGCAATCTGCGGGAAGTGATCGACATGCTCGACCAACGCCGCGCCCAGGTGGTGATAGAAAGCCTGATCGTTGAAGTGGGCGAAGACGATGCCACCGAGTTCGGCGTGCAATGGCAGGCCGGCAACCTGGCGGGCAAGGGTGGGTTTGGTGGCGTCAACCTGGGCGGCACCGGGGTTGTCGGCACGCCCACCAGCCCCACCAGCATTGATGTGCTGCCCAAGGGCCTGAATATCGGCCTGGTCAACGGCACGGTGGACATTCCGGGGATCGGTAAAGTGCTCGACCTCAAGGTGCTGGCCCGCGCCTTGAAGAGCAAGGGCGGTACCAACGTGCTGTCCACGCCAAACCTGCTGACCCTGGACAACGAGGCGGCGAGCATCTTTGTGGGCCAGACCATTCCGTTTGTCACCGGCAGTTATGTGACGGGCGGCGGGGGCACCAGCAACAACCCGTTCCAGACCGTGCAGCGTGAGGAAGTGGGGCTGAAATTGAATGTGCGGCCGCAGATTTCCGAGGGTGGCACGGTGAAGCTGGATATTTACCAGGAGGTCAGCAGCGTGGACACGCGGGCCTCGGTGGAGGCGGGTACGGTGACCAACAAGCGGGCGATCGATACCAGCATCCTGCTGGATGACGGTCAGATCATGGTGTTGGGCGGCTTGCTGCAGGATGGCTACAGCCAGAGCAATGATGCGGTGCCGTGGTTGTCGGATATTCCGGGGTTGGGGGCGTTGTTTCGCAATGAAAAGCGCAGTGTGAGCAAGACCAACCTGATGGTGTTTTTGCGGCCCTATATCATTCGTGACAGTGGGGCGGGGCGCAGTATTACGTTGAATCGGTATGAGTTTATGCGTCGGGCCCAGGGTGGGTTGCAGCCGGAGCGTAGTTGGGCGATGCCGGATGTGCAGGCGCCGCAGTTGCCTTCGGTGGATAAGGCTATTCCTCAGTCGTTGGGGCCTCGGGCGGTGATTCGGGCGGTGCCGCAATGATTGGGGGCATATCCGTTATTTGGGTAACGGCGGCTTATGGTTCCGCTCTTACAGCGGGTCACTTTTGGAAGGACCCAAAAGTAACCAAAAGGTCCTCGCCCCACCACTCGGCACCTCGCCTAGGCTCGGTGTGCCCTCACTCCGGCTTGAATCCGTGGGCCGCCGCAATGGGCCATCCATGGCCCAGTGCGGCTAACCCGGCGTCCTGCCGGGTTACCCACGGATTCAAGCCTGCGTTCGGCCAGCGTGGTTTAACGGGGCGCCTCAGATCAAAAGCCAAAGCGCGGCGGCCTTATAGCCGACCGATATTGTCTGTCGACCGCCGCTCAAATGTGGGAGCGGGCTTGCTCGCGAAGACCTTGAGGGCGCCGCATTGAATCGGGTCTCCCGCGTTATCGTTAACCACCATCGCGGGCAAGCCCGGCTCCCACAGGGAAGCGCGTGCGCCCCAGAGACCCGGTCGGCTACCAGGCCGCCGCGGCTCGCTTTTGATCTGAGGCGCCCCGTTAAACACGCTGGCCGGAATTCGGCATGGATTTGGGGGGTAAACCGGCAGGGATGCCGGTTTAGCCGCCCCGCGCCATGGATGGCGCGTGGCGGCGGCCCCCCAAATCCATGTCGAATTACGGGCATACCGAGCCTAGGCGAGGTACCGAGTGTTGGGGCAAGAGCCCTTTGGTTACTTTGGGGCTTTTCCAAAGTGACTCGCCGTAAGGGCGAAACCAATATCAGCCGTTACCCAAATAACGGATATGTACCCATACAAGCAGGGCCAACCCCATGAGCCTATTGCCCTACGCCTGGGCCAAATCCCAACGCATCCTCCTGCGCCCCGGCAGCGAGGGCATGCTACTCACGGTGTGCCCCTCAACCCCCGGCTGGTCCATCAGCGAAGTCCACCGCCAGTTCGGCCAGTCGAACATCGAACACGTCCGCGATGACGAGCTAGACGGCCTGCTCACCAGCGCCTACGCCGACACCGGCAGCGCCGCCGCTGTCGTCGGCGCCGCCGAAAACGAAGTCGACCTCGACCGCCTGATGCAAGACATGCCCGAAGTCACCGACCTGCTGGACACCCAGGACGGCGCCCCGGTGATCCGCATGATCAACGCCTTGCTCACCCAGGCCGCCCGTGACGAAGCCAGCGACATCCACATCGAACCCTACGAAACCCACTCCGTCGTGCGCTACCGCGTCGACGGCACCTTGCGCGACGTCGTGTCGCCACGCAAGGCATTGCACGGCGCGCTGGTGTCGCGCATCAAGATCATGGCCCAGCTCGATATCGCCGAAAAACGCCTGCCCCAGGATGGCCGTATTGCCTTGCGCGTAGCGGGGCGGCCGATTGATATTCGGGTGTCCACGGTGCCCACCGGGCATGGCGAGCGAGTGGTGATGCGCTTGCTGGACAAACAAGCCGGGCGTCTGCAACTGGAAACCCTCGGCATGGAGCCGCAACTGTTGGCGCGCCTCGATACGTTGATCCGCCAGCCCCACGGCATCGTGCTGGTCACCGGACCCACCGGCAGTGGCAAGACCACCAGCCTGTACGCGGCGTTGGCGCGGTTGGACGCTAGCACCAGCAATATCCTCACCGTGGAAGACCCGGTGGAATACGACCTGCCGGGTATCAGCCAGATCCAGGTCAACGCCAAGATCGACATGACTTTCGGTCTGGCCTTGCGCGCGATCCTGCGCCAGGACCCGGACATCATCATGATCGGCGAAATCCGCGATCTTGAGACCGCGCAAATCGCCGTGCAGGCCTCGCTCACCGGTCACTTGGTGCTGGCAACCCTGCACACCAACGATGCGGTGTCGGCGGTCAACCGGCTGATCGATATGGGGGTCGAGCCGTTTCTGTTGGCGTCGTCGTTGTTGGGGGTATTGGCCCAGCGCCTGGTGCGCCGCCTGTGCCCCCATTGCAAGCAAGAAGACCCGGCAGCCCCCGGCACTTGGCGCCCGGTGGGTTGCGCGCAGTGCAACGGGATCGGCTACAGCGGGCGTACCGGTATCCATGAGCTGTTCTGCGTCGACGACGATGTGCGCAGCCTGATCCACCAGGGTGCCAACGAGCAGGACCTGCGCGTGGCGGCCCGCCGTGCGGGGATGTTCAGCATGCGTGAAGACGGCGAGCGCTGGGTACGCAGCGGCGCCACCGCGCCCGAAGAAATCCTGCGCGTGACACGGGACGCCTGATGAATCGCTATCGCTATGAGGCCGCCGATGCCAGCGGCAAAGTCGAGGCCGGGCATGTGGAGGCCGACAGCCAGAGTGCGGCGTTCGCCAACCTGCGCAGTCGTGGGCTGACGGCGTTGCTGGTGCAGCTCGAAGGCAATCAACCCACGGCCGGCAGCGCCAGCCTGTTCAGCGCCAAGCTGTCGGACAACGACCTGGCCTGGGCCACGCGCCAGTTGGCCAGCCTGCTGGGCGCCAGCCTGCCGCTGGAGGCTGCGCTGAGCGCGACGGTGGAGCAGGCCGAGAAAAAACACATCGCCCAGACCCTGAGCGCAGTGCGCGCCGATGTGCGCGGCGGCATGCGCCTGGCGGATGCGTTGGCCGCACGGCCACGGGACTTCCCGTCGATCTACCGCGCGTTGATCGCAGCAGGGGAGGAGTCCGGTGACCTGGCCCAGGTGATGGAGCGCCTGGCGGATTACATCGAGGAGCGCAACAACCTGCGGGGCAAGATCCTCACTGCGTTTATCTACCCCGGTGTGGTGGGTTTGGTGTCTATCGGCATCGTGATTTTCTTGCTCAGCTATGTAGTGCCCCAAGTAGTCAGCGCGTTTTCCCAGGCGCGCCAGGACCTGCCAGGGCTGACCCTGGCCATGCTCAATGCCAGCGACTTTATCCGTGCCTGGGGTTGGTTGTGTTTTGCCGGAATCGTTGGTGGTTTCTGGAGCTGGCGCTTGTACCTGCGCAACCCGGTGGCGCGTTTGAACTGGCACAGCCGGGTGTTGCGCCTGCCGTTGATTGGGCGATTTGTGCTGGGTTTGAACACGGCGCGATTCGCTTCTACCTTGGCGATCCTCGGCGGTGCCGGGGTGCCGTTGCTGCGGGCCCTGGAAGCGGCGCGCCAGACCTTGTCCAACGACCGGCTCGACCAATGCGTCACTGACGCCACCGCCAAAGTGCGCGAAGGCGTCAACCTGGCGCCCGCGCTGGCGGTGGAGAAAGTGTTCCCGCCGGTGCTGATCCACCTGATCGCCAGCGGCGAAAAAACCGGTTCGTTGCCGCCGATGCTGGAGCGCGCGGCGCAGACCCTGTCCCGCGATATCGAGCGGCGCGCCATGGGCATGACGGCCTTGCTTGAGCCGCTGATGATTGTGGTGATGGGGGCGGTGGTGTTGGTGATCGTCATGGCTGTTCTGCTGCCGATCATCGAGATCAACCAACTCGTTACCTAAATGTGGGAGGGGGCTTGCTCCCACATGGGATCTACGTTTTTCAGTGATATCTCCGGGCTCCCGACCAACCTCGGGTTCCTCATTCCGTCACATCTCACCCCCTGCGTGGCCTCCAGCAGCGCTCGCTGAAACCCCGCTGTCATCTCCCCCCAAACCACCCAAAACCATGACCAAAACACCCGAGAATCTTTTTAAAAATCAAGCATTTCCTCCCGAGGTTTTTTCCCACAAACGTCATCGGAAACTGCGACTTTCTCTCCATGGTTTTCACCCCTGGCCACCCCCCTTCTACACGGCTTGGGACCGAAGCCATGGCGTCATGCAAGAGCCATCTACCCCAAACGTACAAACACGACGAAAGGAGCTTCTTCATGTTTAAGCGCAACGTTCTCGCGGTATCCATGACCCTCGCTGCACTGTGCTCGGCCCAGGCTGCACTGGCTGACATCAACGGCGGCGGCGCAACCCTGCCACAACCGCTGTATCAAACCGCTGGTGTACTCACCACCGGCTTCGCCCCCTACATCGGCGTGGGCAGCGGCAACGGTAAGGCGGCCTTCCTGACCAACGACTACACCAAGTTCGTGGCTGGCGTGACCAATAAGAACGTGCACTGGGCCGGCAGCGACGCCAAGCTCACCACCACTGAATTGAACGACTACGCCACTGCCCACGCAGCGGCTTGGGGCAAGTTGATCCAGGTGCCTTCGGTGGCCACTTCGGTC
Organism: Pseudomonas sp. 18175; assembly: GCF_050432925.1. Lineage (NCBI taxonomy): Bacteria > Pseudomonadati > Pseudomonadota > Gammaproteobacteria > Pseudomonadales > Pseudomonadaceae > Pseudomonas > Pseudomonas sp. 18175. The sequence goes on from NZ_JBKFTO010000032.1 coordinate 52,481, forward strand.
GCTATCCCGTTCAACAAGGCCGGTGCTGCACTGAACCTCAGTGTTGACCAGCTGTGCGGCGTGTTCTCCGGCCGCTACACCACGTGGGATCAGGTCATCGGTTCGGGCCGTACCGGCGCAATCACCGTGGTTTACCGTGACGGCAAGAGCGGCACCTCCGAGTTGTTCACCCGTTTCCTGAACGCCAAGTGCAACCCGTCGCTGGAAGGCGGCACCTTTGCGATCACCCAGGAATACAAAAAGAGCTTCTCCCTGGGCCTGCGCGGTACCCAGATCAGCCCGCTGCAACAGGCTAACCCTGCCGGTGGCTTCTACGCCGACACCAGCGAAGGTGTGATGAGCACCCTCAACGCTGCCGACAGCCGCGTGACCTACATGAGCCCGGACTACGCCGCGGCCACGTTGGCCGGTCTGGATGACGCCACCAAAGTCGCCACGATCGCCGGTGTTTCGCCTGCGCCTGCCAACGTGTCGGCCGCCATCGCTGCCGTCACCCCGCCTGCCGTGGCCAACCGTGGCGATCAGAACCGCTGGGTGCCAGCGTTCGGTGTCGATGCTACCGACCCAAGCGTTGTGCCTTACCCAACCACCGGCTACCCGATCCTGGGCTTCACTAACCTGATCTTCAGCCAGTGCTACGCCGACGCGACCCAAACCACCCAAGTGCGCGCGTTCTTCAACCGCCACTACGGCAACGCCATCAACAACGACACCGCTATCACCAACAACCGCTTCGTACCCCTGCCAACCGCTTGGAAAACCGCTGTACGCGAGACCTTCGTCACCGCGTCCAACGGCCTGAGCATCGGTAACACCAGCGTGTGCAACGCCATCGGTCGTCCGCTGTAAGCCACGCTTACAACGACCTGCAACCCCGATCAGCAACGGCCTGTGCCGTTGCTGATTTTTTTTGCGTTAGCAGCGATTTGTGAACTTTGCATGACAGAAGTTCAGTCGCGCCCCTCGCCAACCGCCTAACCCTCATACGTGTCACTCTCAACAAGGAATCTTCCCGATGGTCCGCTGCAAACCGACGGTTAACCGAAAAGCCCAGACCGTGCTGCGCCTTGCGCCCTTGGCCCAGGCGATTGCCTTGTTGATGGTGGCGGCCAACGCCCATGCGGCCACGCCGTTCAGTCCCGCCTGGTTTGCCAACAAGGGCGCGACCCAGGCCGCGACGGCGGCACGGGTCAACGCGGGGCAGGTGGGGCGCATTCCAACGTTGAGTGAGCAGGCACGGGTCAACCAGCAGTTGGCTCGCTCCATCAGCAGCCTCAACACCACGGTGGCCTCGATTGCGGCCCAGCAGGCCGCGCAGGCAGCGGGGCGGCAAGCGGCGTTTGGCCAGGTGTCGAACATTCCTGATGGCTTGGGCAAAGGCGGCCTGCAGGTCGACAACAGCCTGACCCAGGGCTGGACCAATGCCAAGAACCCAACCCAGGTCCAAGCTGGCGGCAAGACCACGGTGACCATCGAGCAGACCGCCGACAAGGCGATCCTCAACTGGGAGACCTTCAACGTCGGGCGCAACACCACGGTGGATTTCCAGCAGCAGGCCAACTGGGCCGTGCTCAACCGCGTCAACGACCCGAATGCGCGGCCCAGTGAGATCCAGGGCCAGGTCAACGGCGCCGGGACCGTGATGATCATGAACCGCAACGGCGTGGTGTTCAGCGGCTCAAGCCAGGTCAACGTGCGTAACCTGGTGGCGGCGGCGGCGACCATCACCGACGAGCAGTTCACCCAGCGCGGCATTTACGTGGACAGCACCGGTACCCAACCAACCTTCACCGACGCTGCCGGCAAGGTCGAGGTGCAGCGCGGTGCGTTGATCCAGACCCATAACGCGGCCACCTCCACCGACGCCGGTGGCTACGCCTTGCTGCTGGGTTCCGAGGTGGAAAACGCCGGCACCATTATTACCGCCAAGGGCCAGACCACCCTGGCTGCCGGTGACAGCTTCTATATCCGCAAAGGTGTGGGCACCACGGCGAACGAACGCTCTACCACCCGTGGCAATGAAGTGGCCACCAGCCTCAAGGCCGGCAGCAGCGCGGGCAAGGTCACCAACAGCGGCCTGATCATGGCCTCCACGGGCGACATCACCCTGACCGGCCACCAGGTGCAGCAAAACGGCGTGGCCCTGGCCAGCACCTCGGTGGACACCCGTGGCACCATTCACTTGCTCAATTCGGCCAGCGACACCACGGGCAGCGTGACCCTGGGCGAGGGCAGCACCACTGCAATCCTGCTGGACGCCAGCGGCAGCACCGCCCTCAACAGCCAGAAAGGCAATGGCCTGACCAGCTTCGATGGCCTGGCCGCCAACCTGATCACCGGCCAGTTCAACAACCTCAGCGCCGTGGCCGACCGTACCGACCAGTCGCGCATTGAGATCGTCAGCGGCGGCACCGTGGACTTCCAGAACGGCTCGATCACCCTGGCCACCGGCGGGCAAGTCGCCGTCAGTGCCGCTGGGCGCAGCCTGGTGCGCGATGGCGCGATGATCGACGTGTCGGGCGCAGTGGGCGTCAAGGTGTCGATGGAAGCCAACAACATCAAGATCAATGTCCAGGGCAACGAACAGCGCGATGCACCGGTCAACCGTGACAGTGGGCAACTGATCAACAACGATGTGTGGGTCGACCTGCGTGAGCTGGTGTTTGTGCCGGCAGGCACCAACGGCTATGCCACGGACCGCTGGTACACCGCCGGCGGCCTGTTGGAAGTGGGCGGTTACCTGGGCACTCAAGGCCACTCGGTGGGCGAGTGGATGGCCCAGGGCGGCACGGTGACGTTTACCGGTAAGGACGTGGTGACTCAACAAGGCGCGCAGATCAACCTGTCGGGCGGCACCGTGGATGTGCAGGGTGGCTATATCCAGCAAACCTGGCTCAAAGGCCCCAATGGCCGTTTGTACGAGCTGTCGCGGGCACCGGGGGACATTCTGTATTCGGGCATCTACAAGGGGTTTGAGTCCACCAGCGAACGCTGGGGCCAGACCGAGTATTACTACAACCCGATGATCGCCCCGCAACGCCGTTATGAGTCGGGCTACACCGTGGGCCGCGACGCCGGCAAGCTGGTGGTGGGCACCTCTAGCGCAGTGCTGGAAGGCCAGGTGATCAGCGACGTGTTCCAGGGGGATCGCCAGACCCAGGCGGCCAATATCAACCTGGACGGCTACCAGCAGTCGCAGAAGGCTATGGCCCAGCGCGCGCAGTTGATCATTGGCCAGTACATCCCGATCTACAACAAGACCACCGGCACCCTGCGCTATGCGCTCAATGGCAGCGCCGATCAGGTAATGATCGACACTAACACGCAGAAAATCGCCGACGGCCTGGACCTCACCACGGTGCTGCCAGCGGATCGCCAGGGCCAAGTGCTGCTCGACAGCGACCAGCTCAACGGCTTCCAACTGGGGGCAATCAAGGTCGGTGCCAAGCAGCAGATCACCGTCAACGGCGCCCTCGGCGTGGCGGACGGCGGCGACATCACGCTGTACGGGCCGCAGGTCACGCTTAACGCCAACCTGACCGCCCATGGCGGCAGTATCAATGCAGGCAACATCCTCACCCAGGTCGACCTGAATAAAAGCAACGCGGTGGGCGATGTGATCCTGGCCGGCAGCGGGCGCCTCGATGTGGCCAGCGGCGTCAAGCTCGATACCAGTGGGCGTTGGAACAACCTTGCCCTCGACCCCAACCTGCGCGAGGGCGTGGCTTTTATCAACGGCGGCAAGGTGTCGCTGCGCAGTACCAGCGCGGTGAACCTGGCAGCGGGCAGCCTGGTGGATGTGTCCTCCGGCGCCACCCTCGACCAAGACGCCAAGCTCAGCGGCGGCAAGGGTGGTGACGTGAAGCTGGGCGGGTTGGGGTCCCTCGACCTGGGCGGTGAAGTGCGCGGGTTCGGCGTCAACGGCGGCGGCACGCTGACCCTGCAGGCCCATAAGGTATTGATCGGCGCGGGCGCGGCGGATGCCGGCACCCTGCAACTGGCCGGCGACTTTTTCAACAAAGGCTTCTCGGCCTATGACATCACGGGCAACGAAGGGCTGATCGTCGCGGACGGCACCCAGGTCGATGTGAACACGCCGGTTTACCGCATAGGCGCGCAGACCAGCACGGCACTCACTGGCAGCGACCCGGCGAGTGTGCTGGAGCGCTGGACCCCGCTGCTGTATCAGGAAGATGCGACCAAGGGTGTGTTGACTCAGCGCCGTGGCGCCAGTTTGAGCCTGAGCGCCGGGCACAACCAATCCAGCGCCGCGCAAATGGCGACCACCGCGCTGAGCGTGGGGCAGGGCGCGGTGATCACGGTTGATCCCGGCCAGGCCATTAACCTTGCCAGCGTCGGCCAGCTTAGCGTGAACGGCACGCTCAATGCCTGGGGCGGCAACGTCAGCCTCAAGGGCTTGACCACGGCGGCTTCGGAAACAGTCGAGGCCGCCGGGCATGGCCGGTCGATCTGGATCGGTGAGCACGCGCTGATCGATGTGGCGGCCCGTGCCGTCACGGCCGTGGATGCGCGCGGCAATGTCTACGGCCAGGTGCGCAACGGCGGGCAAATCAGCGTGGGCGGCGATATCGACCCAGCCACGGGGATTGCCACCACCAGCGATTTGTTCGTGGTGGTGCGCGATGGCGCACGGCTGGATGCGTCCGGTGCCCAGGCGCAGTTGACTATCCCAGGCCAGGGTTTGACGAATGTGGCGAGCAACGGCGGCACGATTGCCTTTGCATCCAACAACGGGCTGTACCTGGACGGCAGTTTCGTCGCCAATGCCGGCGGTGCAGGGGCGGCGGGCGGGCGCCTGGCGCTGGCGCTGGAGTCGCCGTATTACCTCAAGTCGGCGGTGACGGATCGGGTGCTGCCGATACGTGAATTGACGCTGAGCCAGCAGCATCAGGCCTCGGCGCTGCCGGATGATGTCGACGCGGCTGCGGGCTCGTTGATCTACGGGCATGCCCGGCTGGGTGTGGACCAAGTCACGGCGGGTGGCTTCGACAACCTGGCCTTGTTGGTCAACGGTGAGCTGAACTTTGCCGGCGATGTGTCGCTGAACATGGGCCAAAGCCTGGCGCTGTACAGTAACGCCATGCGCTTGGCGACGGCCGCGCCAGCGGCCTCTCGGATTAACCTGAGCGCGCCCCATGTGGTGCTTGGCGGCATGCTCGCAACCGTGCGTACCGGGCTGGAAAACTACGTGGCGCCGTCGTTGCGCGACCCGGTCTCGACCACGCCGGGGCAAGGCCTGTTCACGGTTGACAGCGACTTGCTGGATATCCGCGACAGGGTCAGTTTTGCGCTGACCCAGGGCTTTGATCAGGTCCATCTCAATAGCCGAGGTGACCTGCGCTTTCTCGGCGGTCGCCCGATGGCCAGCCCGGGCGTGAATGACTTCAGCACGGTGCTCAGTGCCGATGGCGACCTGACCTTGCGGGCGGCGCGAATCTACCCTGGCAGCGAAGTGACGGCCCAGGTGCTGGTGGGCAGGTTGCCCGGTGGCAGTACTACCGCCATGAATTTTGATCCGACCCGCACCCTCACTCTGGAGAAAGCCGGTACGGACAACGGCGCGGTGCCGTACTCGGTATTCGGTCGCCTGCAATTGGGTGCCGCCACCATCGTGCAAGGCGGCGTATTGCGCGCGCCCCTGGGACTGATCGAAATCGGCAACCTTGGCAGCACCCGGGTCGAACTGCTGCCGGGCAGCCTGACTTCGGTCAGTGGCAAGGGCCTGGTGCTGCCATACGGCGGCACCCTGGACGGCCAGACCTATCGCTATAACGGCAAGACTGTGGCCTTTATCGGGCAGGGCGGTGTGGTGGATCGCGGCCAGGATTTGTCGGTGGGGTTGATCCTTGGCGGCAAGTCGGTGGCGGTATTGCCCGATGCCACGGTGGACCTGTCCGGTGGCGGCGAACTGCTGGGCGCAGGCTTTGTGTCCGGGCGCGGCGGCTCCACCGATGCGCGCTATAACCCGTTGGTGCAGTTTGGCGCCAGCGGTGGTTTTGTGCTGCCAGGGCTGGGCACCAACCCGGTCTATGCGATTGTGCCGGGCGCGCAGGCGGGCTATGCGCCGGTTGCGGCCGAAGGGGGCGCGTCCACACCGTTGGTGGGGCAGCAGATCACCATCGGCGCCGGTGTGCCGGGGTTGCCGGCGGGCACCTACACCCTGATGCCCTCCACCTATGCCTTGTTGCCAGGGGCGTTCCGCGTGGAACTCAATGGTTTGGCCGGGCAGGGCAGCGTCGCCGGGGTGACGGCGATGCGCAACGGTTCGTGGTCCACCGGCGGGCGCCTGTCGATTGCCAACACCGGTGTTCAAGACAGCCTGGTCAGCCAGGTCATCCTGACCTCGGCCGATACCCTGCGCCGCTATTCCCAGTACAACGAAATGAGCTACGCCCAGTTCGCCGTGGCCGATGCCGCCAAACTGGGGGTGCCACGGCCGTTGTTGCCGGTTGACGCCAAGACCCTCAAGTTGGCGCTGGCAGCCGGTGGCGGCAGCGACACGTTTTTGTTCAAGGGCGTGGGCCTGTTTGACGCCGCGCCCGGCGGGTTCGGTGGCACGGTGGTTGTCACCAACACCACCCCGAGCGGTGATGCCGGGGCGACGCAAATCATCGCCGCCGGGAGTGCCGTGGACCCAGCCTTCCAAGGCCTGACCCTGGAGGCCGAAAGCCTAAACGCCTTGGGCGCCAAGCGCCTGTTGGTGGGTGGCTTGCCGCGAGTGGTCTATGGCCAGGGCGGCAACAATATCGACTTCAATATCGGGCTGGGCGGCTCGATCATCCTGCGCTCCGGCGCGAGCCTGGTGGCGCCGGAGGTGATGCTGGTCACCGCCGGTAGCGAGATCGTGATCGAGCAGGGCGCGTCCATCAGCACCCTGGGCCAGGGCGCAGCGTCTTATGACGCACGGGACGGCTTTGTGTTTGGCGGCGTGGCCAACATGTTGGCGGTGTCCAACGGCCTGCTCAATGTGTTGCCCTACGTCAACGCTGGGGGGCTGCCCACCGAAGGCATCCAGATCGGCGTCTGCCCGACGGGCAACTGCACCGGGCAAACCTCACTGTATTCCGAAGGTTCCATCGTGGTGGCCACCGACAAGGCGTTGCAGATCGATGAAGCGGTGCGCTATGGCACCCGCCACCTGACCCTGGCCTTGAGCAATATCAACGTCGGTGAAACCGCCGCCCTGGCCGATGCCGCCGCGCGTAACGCGCTCCCGGCGGGCCTGACCCTCAACCAGCAAGTGCTGGACCGTTTGTTGCGCGGCGACACCCAATTCGGCGCCCCGGCCCTGGAGACCCTGCAACTGTCCGCCGCCCAGGCGTTCAACTTCTACGGCACCACCACCCTGGACACCTACGACGCGCAGACCGGCAAATCGCGCCTGGACAACCTGCTGCTGTCTACCCCGGCGATCTATGGCGCAGGGGGGGCTAACGATGTGGCCACCATCCACACCGCCAACCTGATCTGGCAAGGCGCCGAGGCCGCACCGGGTGCAGTGATCACCGGCGGCGCAGGCACCGGCAGCGGGCGCCTGGATATCAATGCCGAGCGGATTGAATTCGGCTATGGCGCCTTCGCCCAAAAGAGCACCACCAAGACCTTCGACCGCCTGGCCCTGGGTTTTGCCAACGTCAATCTCAACGCCAGCGAGCGCATCACCGCCAACCATAAGGGCAGCCTGTCGGTGTACCAGAGCCTGACCGGCTATGACCCGGTCAAGGGCTTCCAGTACAGCGGCGGCAACTTGAATATCCTCACGCCGTTGATGACCGGTGAAGCCGGTTCGGTCAACCGCATCACGGCGGGCGGCGCGATAGATGTCGCAGCCTCGGCCGGTGTACGCGGCAACGCCAACGGCATGGGCGCCGAACTGTCCCTGCAAGGCGACAGCGTGCGCGTGGCCACCGCCGTGGTCTTGCCCAGCGGCAAGGTCAGCCTGGGAGCACGTGGCGATGTGGTGCTGACGGACAGCGCCGTGCTCGACGTTGCCGGTCGCGCCGTGGTGTTCAATGACATCACCCAATACGGCTGGGGCGGCGACGTGCTGCTCGACAGTCGCAACGGTAATATCCTCCAGGCCGCAGGCTCAACCATCGACCTGTCGGCCAAGCACAACCAGGCCGGCAAGTTGCGTGCGGTGGCCACCGATGCCGCCGCCGGGATTGTCGACCTGCAAGGGCAAATCCTCGGCAGCAGCAGCGGTGACTACGATGCAGGCGGCACCTTGATGCCGTATCAGGCGGGCGCCGTGGAAATCCAGGCGCAGCGCCTGGGTAGCAGCGGTTCGCTGGATCAACAGTTCGCCAGCCTCAACGGGCGTCTCAACGCAGGCCAGGTGTATGGCGCGCGCAGCTTCCAGCTCAAGCAGGGCAATCTGGTGATCGGCGATGGCCTCAAGGCGGGCACCGTCAACGTCTCGGTGGACAACGGCAGCCTGCGGGTCACCGGGCTGGTGGACGCCAGCGGCGAGCGCGTGGGCAGTATCAACCTGGCAGGCAAGCATGGCTTGACCCTCGATGGCAGCGCCGTACTCGACGCCCATGGCAGCAAACTGCGGGTGGACAGCTACGGCAAGATCATCGACTCGCCCAACCGCGCCATGGTAGTGCTCGGTTCCGGCGACGGCCTGCTGACCCTGGCCGAGGGTGCGCGCATCGACCTGCGCCACGGCACCGCCGCCAGCACTGGCAGCGACGGACGCAATCGCGGCACCCTGGAGCTGAACGCCCCACGCCTGATCAACGCCGATGGCAGCAGCAATGACATCGCCATCGACGCCCATGGCCGCGTGGATATCCAGGGCGCGCGGGCGATCATGCTTAACGGCATGGCCACCTATGACGACGCACCGGAGAAAACCGACCCGACCGCCAGCGGCAGGCCGTATCAGGAAATCACCCAGGACTACCTCGATGGCAAACACAAACTGAGCACGGACTTCATCAACGCCGCGCTGCTCAATACCAACCTGCTGCAAAACAAACTCGCCGGTTTGAACAACGCCACCTACGGCGATACCTTCCACCTGCGCCCCGGTGTAGAAATTGTCAGCAAGACCCCGGACGGCGACCTGGTGGTGCAGGGCGATGTGGACTTGTCGGGTTATCGTTACGCCAGCCTCAAATCCCCCAGCCAGTTCACCGAGGCCGGCAGCCTGACCTTGCGTGCCGGTGGCGACCTGAATATCTACGGCAGCCTCAACGATGGCTTCGCGCCGCCGCCTGAGACGGTGGATGACAAGGGGTGGGTGTTGTTGTCAGGCATTGACTTCACCGGCGGCGACATCGTGGTGCCGGGGCAGGGCGTGACCCTGGCGGCCGGCACGGCATTCCCATCGGGCACGGTGCTCAATTACGATTTGCCGATCAGTGATATCGGCGTGGCGGCGGGTACCCGCCTGCCGGTGCGCGCCACGCTGAACCAGGACCTGGTGGTGCCAGCCGGCACCGTGTTGGCGGCCGCCGTGCTCGATGGCGCGGGTAATCTGTTGTTCGCGGCGGGCACCTTGCTGGAGCAGGCGCAGACCCTGGTGGCCGGTTCGCAANGCGCCACGCTGAACCAGGACCTGGTGGTGCCAGCCGGCACCGTGTTGGCGGCCGCCGTGCTCGATGGCGCGGGTAATCTGTTGTTCGCGGCGGGCACCTTGCTGGAGCAGGCGCAGACCCTGGTGGCCGGTTCGCAATTGGAGGCGGGGTCGTTGTTGACCCAAAACACCCTGCTCAAGGCGATGACCTGGCCCAAGGGCGTGCCATTGCCGCAGAACTTCCAGGCGCTCAACCCGACGCTAAACGTGGTCACGCTCCAGCGCAATCTGGGCTTGCCCCAGGGCGCGCTGATTCCATCGGGCACCAACGTCAAGCTGCCGGATGATGCCGCATCGGTTGAACTGCGTGCGGGCGGGCAGGGCAAGCTTTGGGCTATCTCGCCAATGCTGGCCGAAGGCACGCAGTCCTGGTCCTTGCGCCTGGTGGCGGGCGCCGATACCGAGGCGGCGGACAGTCGCCTGCTGCAAGCTCACCCACGCAGTGGTGATTTGCACTTGGCCGACAGCCACTACGGCATGTATGCCAAGGCATTGCCCGCCCAAGGCGTGAAGGTCTGGAGCGCCGACGCGGCGGCGGATTTCGGGCCGGACTTCGGCATCAAAGAGGGCGACCCGGTTGATCAGCAGTTCCTTGACGATAACAGCTTGGGCAGCATCGAAGACTTCTGCGTCAACTTCTCGAACTACTGCAACACCAAGGTCGAATACGCCGCCACCAGCGATGCGGCCAACGATTTGGGCATCGCCGAAGGCGAGCTGCTGACCGATGAGTTTGTGAAGTCCTTCGAGAACGCCTCCCTGCAATCGGTGGCGGACCTGTGCTCGCAGTTCCCCTTCTACTGCCGTTCACTGAACGCCACCACCTACGCCGCCACGCCCGGCAGTTCGCGCTTCAGCGTGATTCGTACCGGCACGGGCGATCTTGAGCTGCTCAGCGCCGGCAACCTGAGCATGGACTCCCTCTACGGCGTGTACACCGCCGGTACTTCGTCCAGCGCAACCTATGCAGGCGACCCTTACAACCTGGCCAAGGCGCGCAACGGTACTGGGGTTTCTTCAACGGTGCTCAATGACGCGGGCAGCTTTTTTGAACAGTTCGTCGATGGCGGCAGCGCCAGCCTGTACCGGGCGTGGTACCCGGAGGCGGGCGGCAACCTGAGCCTGAAAGTGGGGGGCAATCTGACCGGCAATATTGCCGCCAAGTTGGGCAATAACGGCCTGGGTCGCCCCAATGAGAGCGATATCGGTGTCGACACCTCCAGCACCGCCAACTGGCTGTGGCGCCAAGGCAGCGGCGCTGTGAGTGCCGGTGACCAGTCCCAGCTCACCGCGTGGTGGATCAACTTCGGCAGTTTTACCGCCGACCGCGTCATTGGCGAAAAACCCTTGGCGGACAAACTGGTCGGGTTTACCGGCTTCGGCACCCTGGGCGGCGGTGACCTGGATGTCGATGTGGCCGGCAATGCCGGGCTGCTGCAACGCATGGCCGGCAACGCCATGTCGTCGAGCGCCAACGCCCGCAGCCAGGGCTTGGTTCTGGCGGTCGGCAGCACCGGGCGGGTAGCGGCCGATGGCAGCGTGCAGTTGACGGGCGGCGGTGATTTGCGCGTGCGCATCGGTGGCGCGCTGAACCCCGCCAGTGATCTGAGCAGCGGGGTGTTAAACGGAACCTTAGTGAATATCCGCGGCAACGCGCAGCTCATCAGCGATGCCTTGGGCAAGGTCGACCTTCAGTACGGCGTGCGCACCATGGCCCAAAGCCCTGGGGATACGCGGCCATACGACGGCGTGAACACGTCCCGCGGTCTGGCTTCGGGGGGCATGATCCTGGCACCGGGCGATGCCACCTTCAGCCTCGGCACCGCAGGCGACCTTGTGCTGCAAGAGGTGGTCGATCCGGGGCGTGTCGTGTTGCTCAACCGCACCGCGTTCACCCGTGGCGCCAGCGCCGACGAAACCCTGCAACTGGGCACCGGCACCAGTTGGTTTACGTTATGGACCGACCATACGGCCATTGACCTGTTTTCCGCAGGCGGCAACCTGGCCCCCAACACCACCGGCACGGCACCGGACCTGGCGATTGTCTACCCCTCGATCGTGCGGGCGACGGCGGCGAGCGGCAGCATGTTCTACGGCAGGTCTGGTGCGTCGCCGCTGCTTGATCTTGGCGACGATCTGGCGCTGTTGCTGGCCCCCGGTCGCCAGAGCCAATTGCAGTTCCTGGCGTATGACTCGATCTACGGCGGTGGCATGTACGTGACGCAATCGTCGGCCGACCCAAGCATCGTGGCCACGCCATGGAAGCCGGCATTCGTTGGCGAAATCAACGGCACCCTGGTGGCCGACGGCAATAACCTTTCGGCCAACGGCAGCTCATTCAATAGCACCCCGTTACCGCTGTTTGCGTTTGGCTCCGCCAGCGCGTCGTCCGCCGCGTCGTCCTTGGCCGGGCCTGCGCGTTTCTATGCCATGAACGGCGATTTGGTGGGGATCAGCAGCGGCCGGATCATTACCTTTTCGTCCAACACCGGCACCCTCCATCAAGGTGAGACCTGGTACGAAGGCGGCGGGCCGGTGTGGATGATGGCGGGCCGCGATATTGTCGGCAGCGGCAGCCGTTTCCATACCGCCGACAGGCGAGATGGGACTGAGTTGCTGGGCAACCTGTTTGTCCACAACAGCCCCACCGATATCTCCATCGTCTCCGCCGGGCGTGACATCCTCTACAGCAACTTCCAGGTCGCCGGCCCAGGCGCCCTGGAGTTGAGCGCCGGGCGCAATATCCTGATGGATGACAAGGTCAGCGTTACCAGCCTTGGTCCGGTTGCCTCCGGCGACAACCGCCCTGGCGCGAGCATCGTTATGCAAGCGGGGGTTGGCGCCAACGGCCCGGATTACCTGCGCTTCGTCGAGGCCTACCTGAACCCCGCCAACCTGGCGCAACCGGGTGAGTCGTTGCTGGGCGGCAAAGTCGCCAAGACCTACGAACGCGAACTGGCCAATTGGTTGGCCGAGCGTTTCGGCTTTGTCGGTGACAGCGAGCAGACGCGGACCTATTACGCAGCACTGCCCGCCGAACAGCAGCGCCTCTTTGCTCGTGACGTGTATTTCGCCGAACTCAAGGCTGCCGGCCGCGAGTACAACACCGACGGCAGTGTGCGCCAGGGCAGCTACCTACGCGGGCGTGCGGCCATCGCTGCGCTGTTCCCGGACAAGGACGTGGCCGGCAACCCGATCACCTACAAAGGCGATATCACGATGTTCGGCGGTGCGGGTGTGCACACCAACTTCGGTGGCTCGATCCAGATGCTCACCCCAGGCGGCAGCCAAACCTTCGGTATCGAAGGCGCGGCACCCCCGTCGACGGCGGGCGTGATTACCCAGGGTGCAGGCGATATCCAGCTGTACTCCCTGGGCAGCATCCTGTTGGGTCAAAGCCGCATCATGACCACCTTTGGCGGCTCGATCATGGGCTGGACCGCCGAGGGCGATATCAACGCCGGGCGGGGTTCCAAGACCACCGTGGTGTACACGCCACCCAAGCGGGTCTATGACAATTGGGGCAACGTGAGCCTGTCGCCGTCGGTGCCGAGCACCGGTGCGGGGATCGCCACGCTCAACCCGATCCCGGAAGTGCCGGCGGGGGACATCGACCTGATCGCGCCGCTGGGCACCGTTGATGCGGGCGAGGCGGGTATCCGCGTGTCGGGCAACATCAACATCGCCGCATTGCGGGTGGTGAACGCGGCGAACATCCAGACCCAGGGCAAGTCGTCCGGGGTGCCGGTGACGGCCGCAGTCAACACCAACGCCATGAGTTCGGCCAGCGCGGCGGGGGCGGCGGCTTCCCAGGCCGCAGAAGACGCCGCACGCAGCCAGCAGGCGGCGGCCAAGCAGGGGCGGCCATCCATTGTCACGGTAGAGGTGCTGAGTTTCGGCACCGAGCCGGTGCCCCGTGAGCCCGAGCAGAAAAGCTCCAGCTACAACCCCAACAGCCCGGTGCAGGTGCTGGGCGCGGGCCCGCTGAGCGAACAAGCGCGAGCGCGGTTGACGGACGAGGAGCGCAAGCAGATCAGTTTGTAGATTTTTTGAAAGAACCTCTCGATGTAGCTTTGGGGCGATCAGTGATCGCCCCTTTTTTTTGAACATCCACTCATATTTACAGCTATACAGAGATCCAAATGTGGGAGGGGGCTTGCCCCCGATAGCGGTGGGTCAGTCACTGATTATTTGGCTGACACACCGCCTTCGCGAGCAAGCCCGCTCCCACATTTTGATCTCCATTATCAGGTAGAGAGTGTTCTGGCTCTGGCTTTGGCTCTTGATCTTAGGC
>NZ_JBKFTO010000033.1:0-59931 GCF_050432925.1 Pseudomonas sp. 18175
CGCAATTGGCGTTTGCCTGATCATGTCTACCTGAATCGCGAGCGCGAGCCTGTGAATAAACAAGTCACTTGAGATCTGACGCGACAACTACGTTGACACACACCGGTCAGCGGCAAAGTGAACGAACGCAAGGTCGATCCCGGCCAGCATGTTTCCCGGGGCGACACCTTGTTGGTGCTGGATATCGGCGACTTCGAACTGGCTCTGCGCTCGGCCAAGAACCGCGTCAACGCCGCCCAGGCCCAACTGCGCCAACGCCGTGACGATGAAAACCGCTACCAGCGCCTGGCCAATACCGGCGCGGTATCGCGGCAGATCTTCGACCAGTCGGCGACCAACCTGCGGGTAGCCGAAGCCGAGTTGGCCTCGGCGCAATCGGACGCCAGCCAGATCGAAAACCGCCGCACCTACTCCGTGCTCAAGGCCGATGGCGACGGCATCATCACCGACGTGCGGGTGGATCGCGGCCAGGTGGTCGCCGAAGGGCAAATCGTGGCACGCCTGGCCCATGACGGCGCCCGCGAAGCCATCGTCAACCTACCGGAAAACCAGCGCGACCAAGCCTCGCAAAAAGCCCTGGCCTTCCCCTTCGGCGCGCCCGACCACGCCGTGACCGCCACCCTGCGCGAACTCTCCGCCAGCGCCGACCCCACCACCCGCACCTACCGCGCCCGCTACGTCCTGCATGGCACCGTCGAGCGCTTCGCCCTCGGCTCCACCATCACCGTGCGCCTGCAAGGCAACGGCCAGGCCCAGCAAACCCGCGTCCCCATCGGCGCCTTGCAGGACACCGGACAAGGCAGCGGCGTATGGCTGATTGGCGCTGATGACAAGGTCAGCTTCGCCCCGGTCAAGGTCGCCAGCCTCGGCCAGGAGGACGCCCTGCTCGACAGCGGCGTAGTCCCCGGCCAGGTCATCGTCGCCCTTGGCGCACACCTGCTGCACAGCGGTGATGCGGTGCGCCTGCTACCCGCCCAGGAACTGGCCCTCAACCGCAAGCAGGATCACTGAGCATGCGCGGCATCAATCTCTCTGAACTGGCGGTCAAGCACCGCGCCGTCACGTTGTTCCTGATCATTGCGATCCTCGCCGCCGGGGTCTTCTCGTTCGGCAAACTGGGGCGCGCCGAAGACCCGTCGTTCACGGTCAAGGTCATGACCATCACCGCCGCCTGGCCCGGCGCCACGGCCCAGGAGATGCAGGAACAAGTGGCCGACCGCCTGGAAAAACGCTTGCAAGAGTTGGACTATTACGACCGCGTCGAGACCATCGCCCAGCCAGGCTTTGTGTCGATGCGCATGACCTTCAAGGAGTCCACCCGGCCCAACGAAATCCAGGACCTGTTCTACCAGACCCGCAAGAAGCTCAGCGATGAGGCGGCGAAACTGCCCAAGGGCGTGATCGGGCCGTTCTTCAACGATGAATATTCCGATGTGTACTTTGCGCTGTATGCCTTGGAAGCCGAGTACCTACCGCACCGACAGCAGGTGCAGATGGCCGAAGCACTGCGCCAGAGTTTCCTCAACCTGCCGGGGGTGAAGAAGGTCAACATCCTTGGCGAACAGGCGCAGCGCGTGTTTGTGGAGTTTTCCTATGAGCGCCTGGCGACCCTGGGCATCAAGCCAGACCAGATTTTTTCCGCCTTGGCCGCACAAAACGCTGTAGCGCCCTCGGGCTTTGTGGAGACCGCCGGGGCCCGCGCTTACATCCGTATCGACGGGGCTTTTGACAGCCTGTCGCTGATTGAAAACGTGCCGCTGGAAGTCAACGGCCGCGTCCTGCGCATCGCCGATGTGGCCACGGTAAGCCGTGGTTATGAAGACCCGCCCAGCTACCGCATCCGCCACCAGGGCGACCCGGCCTTGATGTTGGGCGTGATCATGGAAAAACACTGGAACGGCCTGGAACTGGACAAGAGTCTCAAGGCCCAGGAAGCCAGGATCCACGCCGACCTGCCCCTGGGCGTGAATTTCGCCAAGGTCTCCGACCAGGCAAAAAACATCAGCCTGGCGGTGAATGAGTTCATGCTCAAGTTCTTCGTCGCCCTGGCCGTGGTGATGGTGATCAGCCTGTTGGCGCTGGGCTTTCGTGTGGGTCTGGTGGTGGCTGCGGCAGTGCCGCTGACCTTGTCGGTGGTGTTTGTGATCATGCTGCTCACCGGGCGTGAGTTCGACCGTATCACCCTCGGTGCACTGATCATCTCCCTTGGCCTGCTGGTGGACGACGCCATCATCGCCATCGAGATGATGGTGGTGAAGCTTGAGGAAGGCTTTGATCGGATTCACGCCGCGACCTTTGCCTGGAGCTCCACCGCCGCGCCGATGTTGACCGGCACCTTGGTGACCATCATCGGCTTTCTGCCGGTGGGGTTTGCGCGTTCGGGCGCGGGGGAATATGCCGGCAATATCTTCTGGATCGTCGGCTTTGCGTTGATTGCTTCGTGGCTGGTGGCGGTGGTGTTTACGCCGTATCTAGGCGTGAAGTTGCTGCCGCAGATCAAGCCCGTTCCCGGCGGGCATGATGCGATCTACGCCGGGCGTTACTACCAGAAGCTGCGCGGGCTGGTGGAGGCATGTGTGCGTCGGCGCTGGCTGGTGACCGGTCTTGTGGTCACCGCGTTTGTACTGTGCGGCTTGGGCATGGGCGTGGTGAAGAAGCAGTTCTTCCCCAACTCGGACCGTTCCGAGCTGATTCTTGAGGTGTATATGCCGCCCGGCAGCGCGTTCAAAAGCACTGAGGCGGTGGCTGCGCAGTTGGAGAAGGCGCTGCTGCAAGAGCCACAGACCACGATGGTCGACACCTACGTCGGCGGTGGCGCGCCACGCTTTTTCCTGTCGCTGAACCCTGAGCTGCCGGACCCTGCGTTTGCCAAGTTGATCGTGCAGACGCCGGACTCCCACGCCCGCGATGCGCTGAAGGTACGCATG
The DNA here is from genome assembly GCF_050432925.1 of Pseudomonas sp. 18175. Classification (NCBI taxonomy): domain Bacteria; kingdom Pseudomonadati; phylum Pseudomonadota; class Gammaproteobacteria; order Pseudomonadales; family Pseudomonadaceae; genus Pseudomonas; species Pseudomonas sp. 18175. The sequence continues at coordinate 2,928 of NZ_JBKFTO010000033.1, forward strand.
CGTGAGCGCATTGCTGCCGGTGAATTTCCCTCCGCTCGGGTGCGTGTGACCCAACTGCTGTTCGGGCCACCGGTGCCGTTCCCCGTGGTGTTCCGCGTCTCGGGGCCCGATGTGGAGGTGCTGCGCGGCCTGGCCGAAGACGTGCGCAAAGTCGTCGCCGCCAACCGCCTCACCAAGGACGCCTTCCTCGATTGGGGCGAGCGCACCAGCGGCTATCGCCTGGTATTGGACCAAGACCGCCTGCGTCTGCTGGGTTTCACCCCCAACGAGGTCAAATCCCAGCTCAATGCCTTGCTCAGCGGCAACCCGATCACCGAAGTACGCGAAGGCAACCGCACCGTCTCGGTGGTCGCCCGCGCCGAGGGCAGCCAGCGCGAGAACCTGGGTAACCTCAACAACATGACCCTCACCAACAGCGCCGGCACCTCAGTGCCGCTGGCACAGGTCGGGCACTTCCAACCGGTGATGGAAGAGCCGATCCTCAAGCGCCGCAACCGCGCGGCCACCGTGGAAGTACGCGCCGACATCATCGACGGCGTGCAACCGCCCGATGTGGAAATGGCCGTGTACAGAGACCTGCAACCCCTGATCGCCGCGTTGCCCGCTGGTTACCAGATCGACATCGGCGGCCCGGTGGAAGAAAGCGCCAAGGCCAACGTCGCCCTGGCTGCGCTGTTCCCGATCATGATCCTGCTGACCCTCACCGTGATCATGTTCCAGGTGCGTTCGTTCGGGGTGATGTTCATGGTCTTCGCCACCGCGCCCCTGGGCTTGATAGGCGCGGTGCCGACCTTGTTGCTGTTCAACCAGCCGTTCGGCTTCAACGCGATTTTGGGGCTGATTGGGATCGGCGGGATCTTGATGCGCAACACGCTGATCTTCACCGACCAGATCCGTCAGAACCAGGAACACGGCATGGCGATTCGCGAAGCGATTGTCGAAGCCACCGTCCGCCGTGCACGGCCAGTGATCTTGACAGCGCTGGCGGCGGCCTTGGCGTTTATCCCGCTGACGCTGTCGGTGTTCTGGTCATCCCTGGCCTATGTGCTGATTGGCGGGGTATTGGTGGGCACGGTGTTGACGCTGTTGTTCCTACCGGCGTTGTGCAGTCTGGTGCTGGGGCGCACGGCGCAGAAACCTGTCGAAATTTCCCACATTACGGCCGGATAAGCTCTACTCCCCGCCCCTGAAATCCTCTGCAAAGTCCCTCGCCTGAATACACAGTGCGAGGGATTGCAGATGAATTTAGTGGTTGCAAGGGTTCAAGCGTGAACCCGGCCATTGGCAGGCTGGCCCTGACCCCAATGAATGTGAAAACGGTCGATGTCGAGGCTGTTTTCCGAGATTTTCGCGGTTGCTTGAATACCTTTGACGAGTGGGCTTCAAGCTTTTGGAGCTTCTCGGCGCTGGATGTCGAGCAGGTGTTCAAAGTCGGCGACGAGGTGGCGCTGGTCGCGCCGATCACCGGTTCGCTGTTTCCTAGCACCACCACTGCGATGTGCGGCGCAAACGGCACATTGACCCTGGTGCACCTGTTCCAGAGCACCCGTTTTGTGCCGATCGGCAATACGCCGGTGATGCTGCAACGTATCGACCCCAACGGCGGCCCACTGGGTGAGCCGATCCACCACACCATCGGCCCGAGCGGCATTCTCGAAATCACCGAGTGTGAGCGCAACCAGCAGTATCGGGTCAGCTTTTATCCCAACGTTTCCCAGGATCATCTCAAGGCGCTGTATGGGTCTTATCAGTCGGTGATTGATGAGCTGGAAGCGCGCCTGCGTGAGGCGTGGACAGATACCTTCCAAGCCCAGTGGCAAACCTTTACCGACGCCAAGCCACTCGACCAGCGCCGCCTGTTGGAGAGCGCATTTCTACGCGGCATGGGCACAGCGCTTTACAGTCTTTGGGACAATTTCACACAGCTGTATGACCTGCTGGCGGACATCCAGCCCAACAGTGAAAAGCTGCTGGCGTACCTCTCCGAATCCGAACTCGATGAACTGCTGAAGCTGGGCAATGACGCCATTTCCAAGGGCTTGCTGGTGCTCAGTGATGAGCCGCTGATGTTTATCTACCTGTCGGCGATAGCCAGCTGGATACGGCTGTTGCCGCCGCAGGACATGAGCGAGGTGATGGGGGAAATCACTGGCGAGGTGTTGATCAACCTGCTGCTGTTGAGGGTTGCAGGTGCCATGGGCGTGGCGGTGCGCCTCGGTGCTCAGGGGTTGAGCCAAATCAAATCCAGTCGGGTACGGCAGTTGCTGGAGGTGCTGGCCCGACAGCTTGTGGGGCCGCATTTGGCCGCGCATGCCGATGCGGTAAAGCCGGTGCTGTTAGGGGGGCCAGCGACGTCGATCAAGACGATCCCGGCGGTGCCGTTGAAGGCTGGGGATGAGTTGGTTTCGAACCCGGTGGCGATGGCGCGGGATAAGGCCATGCAGAGGACTGCGTTGGTTCGGCAGGAGCACGTGGATGACGTGCCGGTTTCGGGGAAAAACCCGAACGGGGATGCGGCTTCAAGTGCGGATAAAACAGCCACCAATGGCTGCCCGGTGTCGATGGTCACCGGCGAAGAGCTGCTGACTTTGGTGGATGGAGCGCTGGACGGGATTTTGCCGTTTGAGTGGACCCGGTTGTATCGCACCAGTGCGGTGGAAGTGGATGGCGGGTTGGGGTTTGGTTGGAGTCACTCGCTGGCGCATCGGCTTTCTGTTGCTGGTGATTCGGTGGTGTGGACCGATCATGAGAATCGCGCGATTGCCCTGCCCTTGCCCTCTTCTTCTCGGCCTGCGATTACCAATAGCTTGGCCGAAGTGGCGATCTACTTGGGCTCGGTGCCAGAAGAATTGGTACTGGCGCAGGAGTCACGTTTCTACCACTTCGTTAACGGCGCGCTGACGGCGATCAGCGATGCGTATGGCAACCGGCTGCGTATTTCCCGTGACTTTTTGGGCCGCATTGAACGCGTGGATAACGGTGTGGCCGCTCGCTGTTCTTGCGGTATGAATCGGGCCGCATTGTGGCGGTGGAGTACCAGATTCAGCGGGCCAAGGACTATGAACCCTACGTCTGGGTGACCGAACATTGCGTGGTTTCCTACGCCTATGACGAACTCGGCAGGCTGGTTTCGGCGACCAATGCCATAGGCGAAACCGAGACTTATCGCTACGACGATCAGCACGTCATTCTTGAACGCGGCTTGGCCGGTGGGGCGAGTTTCTTCTGGGCGTGGGAACGCTCTGGCAAGGCGGCGCGATGTGTCCGGCATTGGGCCAGTTTCGCGCAGATGGACACGCGGTATGCCTGGGATGACAACGGCCGCGTCACTGTGTTTAACGCCGATGGCAGCCAGGAAGTCTATGTGCATGACCAGCGCGCGCGGCTGGTGCAGCGGGTTGATCCGGATGGCGCCCAGCACTTCAAATCCTACGACGACAACGGCCGGCTGACGGTTGAGCAAGACCCGTTGGGGGCGGTGACGGCGTATCAGTACGACGACGCCGGGCGTTTGGTGGCGGTGTTTCCGGGGGAGGATGAGCCGACATCCTACGAGCATCACAACGGCTTCGTACGGGTGGTACGGCGCGGTGAAGCGGTTTGGAAGTACGAGCGTAATGATCAGGGCGATGTCACGCGCAAGATTGATCCTGATGGGCATATCACCGACTACAGCTACAACAAATATGGGCAGTTGATTGGGGTTTGGTATCCCGATCACAGCAGTCAGCGGTTGGTTTGGAATGAGCGCGGGCAGTTACTTGAGGAACAGCTGCCCAATGGCGGTATCAAGCGGTATCGCTATGACGATATTGGGCGGCAGATTGCGCGGGAGGACGAACATGGCGCGCTGACCCAGTATCAGTGGGACAGCGTTGGACGCTTGATCCGTTTAGTACTTCCGGGCGGTTTGACGCGGGAATACAGCTACAACCCCTATGGAAAAATCACCGCCGAGCGCGATGAACTCGGGCGCGTGACGCGGTACGAATATGCGGATGGTTTGCACCTGATCAGCCGCCGCATCAATGCGGATGGCACCCAGGTTAAATACCGCTACGACAACACCCGGTTACTGCTGACCGAAATCGAAAATGAGGTCGGTGAAAGCTACCGGCTGGATTACCACCCCAACGGGCTGATCCAACAGGAAACCGGGTTTGACGGCCAACGTACTGCCTACGTCTACGACCTCAACGGCAATCTGCAGGAAAAAACCGAACACGGTGATGACGGTAGTCAGCTCGTCACTCGTTACGAACGCGACTTCGCCGGGTGCCTTGTACGAAAAACCCTGCCTGATGGAAAGGCTATCGACTATGCCTACGACCGCCAGGGCAATCTCCTTAGCGTCGAAGACGGCCATTGGGCACTTTCCTACGAATACGACCACCAAAACCGCCTCATCGCCGAACATCAAGGCTGGGGCACCTTGCGTTACGGCTACGACGCCTGCGGCCAGCTCCAAAAACTTCGCCTGCCAGATAACAACCGTGTTGTTTTTAATCATGCAAAAGGCGGCCACCTCGCCACAGTCGAACTGAACGGCGAAATCCTCACTTCACACCTCTACAAATCCGGCCAGGAACACCAACGCCTACAAGGCCACCTCCTCAGCCACTACCACTACGACGACCAACAGCGCCTCCACGCCCATGCCGTCACTCACCAAGAACACTACTTCTACCAACGCCAATACGACTACGAAAAATCCGGCAATCTCACCCGCCTATTCGACACTCGCAAAGGCGAACACCTTTACCAGTACGACCCCCTCAACCGCCTAACCCGCGCCGATCACTCCCAAGACCTGCAAGAACGCTTCGCCCACGACCCGGCGGGCAACCTGCTGATGCAAGACCGCCCCGGCCCCGACATCGTGGCGGGTAATCGCCTGCTGATGCAGGGCGACAACCACTACGACTACGACGCCTTCGGTAACCTGATCCGTGAACGGCGCGGCAAAGGCCATCAACTCGTCACCGAATACCGCTATGACTGTCAGCATCGGTTGATCGGGGTCACCAAACCCAACGGCCAAACTGCCAGCTATCGCTATGACCCGTTTGGGCGGCGTATCAGCAAAACCGTGGATGGGGAAACCACGGAGTTCTTCTGGCAAGGCGACAAGCTCATTGCCGAGCATCACAAAGACCGACACCGCAGCTACCTCTACGAGCCGGATAGCTTTCGTCCACTGGCAATGCTGGAAGGCTTCGGCCCAAAAGCGACCAAGCCCTACCACTACCAACTTGACCACCTCGGCACGCCCCAAGAACTCACCAGCCCTGACGGCGAAATCGTCTGGTCCGCCCACTACCGCGCCTACGGCGAAATCTCCCGCCTTGATATCGCCAAAATCGACAACCCGCTACGTTTCCAAGGCCAGTACTTCGACCAGGAAAGCGGGCTGCACTACAACCGCCATCGCTACTACCATCCGGATATCGGTCGCTACCTGACCCCTGACCCGGTGAAGCTAGCGGGTGGGATCAACGCCTACCAATACGTGCCCAATCCGACAGGTTGGATAGACCCGCTAGGCTTGAACAACTGTCCACATGCGGATAGCTGCAAGCCACCAATCAGCAAGGAACATTCGGGCGTACAGACGAAGGTAAATGAGGATGCTCCCTCGCTACCCGCGCCAAGTGCAAAAAAAGAATATTTATATCGAGGAGACTCAAGGCATCCAGACGAAATTTTTAAGACCGGTTTTGAGAGCAGAGGAAAAAGTACGGACCTCTACCTGCACTCCCAAAACAACGCAAACCCGCCAAGCAACTTTGTAAGCACGTCGACCTCAAGAGAGCAAGGATTAATGTTCGCCACAACATTTGGATTGGAGGAAGGCTACCTTTATACTCTGAGAAAAATTCCCGGCCGGGATGTCAATAAAGAACTAGGTAGCTTATCCGATTATAAAACTGAGCGTGAAATCGCAATACCGAATCGAATAGACACCAAAGATATACTTGGCGCCACACCTGTTCACGATGATGGAACACACAAAGGCTACTCCTTAATCAATCCAAACAGAGATTAACAATGATAACTCTCGGCATTGAAATTATTAGAAACCTTCATCGCGAGACAGCTGAAATCGAAGTTGATAGAAGCACGTCAACACTGTCGATCACATTCGCCAACGGGCTTAAAAAAACCTACTCCGACATAGATATTTACATCTGTTTTGGATCGCTAAGAAAAGAATTTAACGATATAAAATTCCTTTGCAAGGGATCAAAGATAAATGTCTACCCCTCTGCAATGGCATCCCAAATGTCTAGCGGCGTGGTCGCCTACGAAGTAATAATGGGTGACCCTGATGCGAAACTCGTTCGTATATTCGATTACGAAGAAGCCGACCTTACAAATGACATCAATGAACAGATCGCCTTTCGAAACAAGTGGGCTGAATCACTGCAGAACAATTAACACGCCAATACACCTTTACTTTAGGACAAAGCAACAATGAAAATAAAGACCGTCATGGTCAGGGTCGACAACCAAAAAATCGAGACTACCGTAGAGTTTGATGACAAGGCCTATAAAATGCGCTTTTCAGAGTCAAGTAATCCCGGAAAAATCTACACAGGAAAAGATATATACAAGTGCCTAGCAGCGGTCAGAGCGGATTTCCCACACATGACATTTTTGTGTAAGGGCGCAAAGATAAATGTCATGCCATCAAGGATGGCATCCCAGATGAGTGCAGGGCTTATCGCTTACGAACTGACACTAGGCAAGCAAGCGACTAGCGAGGACATAGTCCACTTATTCGATTATGAAGAAAACAACCTCACCAACAACCCACAAGTTCAGATCGACTTCTTTAAGAAATGGCTCACTTCATTAAGTGCTCAACGATATGAAAAATTCAATTGAGGATTTGCTCAAGCAAATTGATTTCGTCTGTTACAGAATAGGCCCGCAGCCCAGTGCTGGGTAAGCCCCCACACCAAAAAAGCTGGCTCACCAGCGTTCTTTTAGCATGCGCAGCTCCAGATGTTGCAACAACATGATGGTCTTCCCATCCACAATCTCCCCACTCTGCACCATCGCAAACGCCTGCTCAAACCCCAGTTGTTCAGGACTGAGATAAATCCCAGCCATGTGGCTAGATAAATCCGGGACACCCTGGGATAAAGCGGTTCATTCTGGGGGGGATTTTGAAATAGGGTTGCCACCCGTGCAAGAACCATTACCCCCGTTCAGCCGACGCTGACCGGGGGTTGGTTTCGTCTGGCGAAGCGCCCGTTACCTGATCCTCATTCGTCATCGGGAGACGCAAACAGGTCGCGCTGGTTCTTGGCGATGGTTGCCAGGCGCATCCTCTTCATCACTTTATAGACCAACTGAACACAAACCCCGTGCTTGGTCGCAACCTCATGATGGTTGCGACCGTTACAGTCGTCGTAGATTTGTTGATGTAGTTTGGACGTCCGGACACTGATTCTCTTGGGGATGTAAACCACCTGACCACCCCATAGATGAGCAAACATCGTGATAATTTCGATGCAGGTAGCCTCGGCAACCTCTGAGCTGACACCCAAGCTTTGCTGAATCACTTTTGTCATGGGCTCGATTGTTTCGCTCAGTAGATCATCGCCTCGAATGGTGCTCATGGCTCAACTCTCTTTATCCACTGTTTCAATTGCTCAATGACCCAGCTAGCTTGGGCCGGAGTAATCCATTGCAGTGCTGAAACCTTGGTTCTGCTCAGCACGAACTTCGCCAGGGCCTCCTCGGAGCTATCGCGCACCGCCCCCAGATCGTGTAACGAAAGCCACAGAGATCGGATTTTCTTCGACTGCTCATCATCAGCCAGCGGACGCGTCTGCACTTTGGTTGGACGAACCTTGAAGCCCCGAAGCTTGAGCTGTTCCAAAACCCTGATCAGGTTTGGAAGGCTCAAGTCAGCCGTAGATGTAGCGCCATTCAAACCCTGCATTCCAGCCAACATCAGCCGATAGGTATCGTCGTCCATACGTAATTCTCGACGAGCAACGTGGATCAGCTTGATATAGCGCAGGCGATCGGAGCTGGAGGGCGCGTTTTTCACTGGGTATCTCCAGATTCGTCTTCCTCATCGACCTTCGTGATCGATAGTGGAAATTTGCCAAAAAGATCCAACGCAGTAGCTAGCCCGGCCTTAAAACCTTTGCGCTCGTCGCCTAGCAAGATGACTTGCTGATCGTTGGCACCACGTAGCACCAACTCCGCATCCGCTGGCGCCTGCACAATCATCTGAAGCTGTGAGACGCGTTTGGCATGCCACTCCTGAAGCAGCTCTACGATCTCCACTACGTCAGGGTCAACGATATTCGCTTTCACTTGATCGCTCATGTCAGATGCTCCTATCCACTGTGTCGGGCAAGACGACTTCGACATATTCGACGGAGCAGCCAAAATCACTCAATGTCAGCAGCAGGTCGAGGCCCTCGTTCAAGGAGAAGAACAACATCCAGAGAGCAAAACAAACCCAAACGCTCTTAGGGACTTTGGGTAAAACGATGATGGGACCCACTTTAGAAATTTCCATGTCACACCACCGCCAAGTCGAGGGGGATAGCCTTGTAGCTGTCCGAGTCACCAATTCGCTCATAAACTCGGATGTACACGGAACTGCCCGTGACGAGGATGGAATCCTTCACCGCCTGCATCGCGGCCTTCCAGTTTTCGTCATTGATCTCCAGGCGTAACAAGTCGAGCACGTCGGAGGTCTTGATCTGGCCGTTGCGGTTAGGACTAAACGTCCTGTCGACGATTGCTAAAAGATGCCCGTCCGCGCCCTTACTCCAAGCGCGGATGCAGTCGTAAACCATGACTTTCGCCACCTCCATTTCCTCGGTGAAGGTCAGTCGGTCGGCGTAGGCTCGCTGTACCTTGAATTGGCCGTCGTAGGTGGCAATGGTCACATTGCCCTTCTTGCCGCCCATCTGAACGCCATAACGCTCACCGGCAATGCTGATCAAGTCCGCCACGTCAGCCAGGGTTTTTTGCTTGAAATTTTTCAGTGCCAGGTTCAGCGCCTTGGCCGCTTCAGCCACCTCACGAGCTACTTGATCACGCAGCTTGTCCTGCTCCCGCACCTGGTCGACGGGCACCAGGTGGCCCATAGCGTTGCGTACGAAGCCATCTAGAACTTGGTTGTCAGACATTGCTGTTCTCCTTTGCAAACGCTTGAAGATGCAAGGTGGTCCACTGACAGGTGTCATCAGCGCGCAGGCCTTGAGTCTGCACTGCGACCCGCTCGACGCCGCCTGATTTGTCGTAGACGGTGATCAGCCAACCACTAACGCGGTTGAAACCGATCTCCAGCCTGAGGAACGGCTTCAGCTTCAATGCCTCGTCAAAGGCCTCCAATAGACCATCCAACTGGATGACGTGATCGCTGCATTCAGCGTGTAAACAGTTCATGACGACGCGCAGGTGTTCAATTGCATCCGGCAACCGATCCTCTGCAATGGCCGTGTGAGCAGCCTCAAGCACTAGCGAGGAATCAGGCACCTGCTGAACATGGTCCAGAAGCACGGCCACATGCTGCTGCGTCTCTCGCCAGAGCAAGGTCTGGGTTTCAGATTCCACAGCGGCTCTGAGAGCTTTAATCGAAGCATAAAGGGTGCGATTCATTGTTCTTGCTCCTTCACCTGCGTAAGCCACACCACCTCGACTCCACGAATCTTCACGGTATTGCAGGTGAAGCGCCCTTGGGTCAGGTAGCAAATGCCACGGACCTCTTGCCCAAAGCGGTTTAAAAGCAACTGGGCACTGGACGGTTCGATAAAAATCCTGTGCTCGGTGAGCATCAGAGCGCAGATTTCAACGCCAGCGGTACGCATGCAGCGGGAGACATCGTTGAAAGCTGACAACTTCCCCGGAAACTCTTCGGCGAGAATACTCATGGGTGTTGCTGACCGGCTCGCGACTAATTTCAATGCAGGCATCTCACACCCCCTTTACAACGTCAGCGGTAACTACCGGCACCCCAAGTTGGGTAGCAAGGTTCATAGCGGCGACCATCAAGTTGCCGATAGCCAAGGGATACAGCAGCGACACTGTCTGCTCACGCCCTCCACGGCGATCCGGTTGGGACAGGCGTTCAGCAATGGCTTGAAGGCCGCTTGCATCAATGACCTCTGCAAGTGGCTTACCCACTCGTTCGAAACGAAACGCCAGAAACTCCTCCAGACGGGCACCTTCGACAGGCGGCAACGTGACCCGCTCGCACCGTTGTACAACTTCCCGCACATCCGCGTTGCGCTCACTCAGCTTCACGCTCAGTTCGGGCTGGCCGATCATGATGATACTCACCAGTTTGGTGAAGCCAACCTCCAGCTCCAGGATGCGCTTGAGGTGCTTGAGCGTCGGGATCGGCAAGCTATGCGCCTCCTCGATCACCAGGCAATGGCGATAGCCTGCGGCGTAGGACTCTTTCAACACCTTGTGTAACTGGGCAAAGCGGGCCTCGGGACTGTTTTTCGGCTTGGTCAGGGGCGAGACGGCGGCCATCATTGCCTCGGCAATGTGAGTGCTTTTCAGAGATTTACCCTTCGTGTCGTTGTCTTCAGAAGCCAGCACATATGGCTCAATGACCAACACGGGCTCGTTGTTCTCCGCAATCCGGTTCACAAGGTCGCGGCGCAACGTACTTTTCCCTGCGCCGGACTCCCCTTCAATCGCCAGGAACCCGCCGTGCCGTGCGGTCTGAAACATCACCTCTCGGACGTAGCGAATGTCAGGGCTAACCCACATGTCTTGAGTGCAGGAAAACTCCCCAAAGGGGTCTCGGGTCAAGTTGAATGCCCGACGAGTAATTGGCAGCAAGGTTTGTTTTGGCAGTAACATGGCATCGTCCTCCCCGGACGGCTCATTCATTTGGGCCGGATCTGTCGTGTTGGCGCACGGCAGGTCCACTTCTTCAAAAGCGCTGGCGATGTCTGCATCGTTGACGCCTGACTCATTCAAGAACACACGAATGCGCCCCTGTAACACCTCACAGTCCAGGCTGCGCGGCCATTGGCTGTGGTTCAGCAATTGAGCAACAGCAGCGCTGCTCAGGTTCAGCGACTCGGCCAGGGCCGACTGAGGCCGACCGACCTCCTGTAAAACGCGCTTAAGTTTCAACATCACTCACCTCCAACCGCCGCCAGAACCAGGCTGAACGGTTTGCGCATGACCTCGACAGGTCGTTTTAGCTCCGCCTCAATGGCGTTGAGCTGTTCTTGGGCAATGCCCTCCGGGTAATGCTGCTGTAGCCAGGTGAAAGCCTCGGAGGACCAGAGGTCCGCCATCCGTGGGCGCAGCAGTTTCGCTGCCTCGACATGCGTGAGCAGTGACTGCTCGACAGTCGGGGCGTTGACGTTCAGGGCCGTACCGCGACGCGGCAGGTATGCCGGTAGCACCGTGTCGGTCACATGTTTGTGTGGGTCGATCAGGCCTCCGAACGGAATCGCCTTGGCCTTGCGAGCGGTTTCGGCTCCGGCCACGCTGGTGGTGCCCGTGGCGATCTGCTCCAACAGCTTACGCGCCGTTTGCGCAGGCGTTTCGGAGTGGCGCTTGTGCTGCTCACCGATGGTGGCCGAGGTGTCGGCAAAGCCGAATTGATCCGTGCCGACCCGCTCGACAACGTGGTAATGCTCGCGGCCATCAGAACCAATCAACACCGCGATGGCTGAGTCTTTGTCGCGCCAGCAGTTGCGGGTCATCAGCAGCTTGTCGCCGACCATCACCTCGGGTACCGAGCAAACATCGAACTGATCGCCCCTGAACGAAACACGCAACAGATTGCTGACCTTGCGGTATTCCGGCGTGCTGACGGCCAGTTCGCGGCACACCTCAACGCTCGGCGCCAGGCGCAACTCGCCTTGTTTGATCATCAGCCACACGCTATAGCGGCTACGCTCGGTGCGGGTATGAATGGCTGTGGCATTGAAGTAACGCATCCATTGCCCCGCCCAGGTATTGATCTGCCCCAAGCTGGTCGCAGCCTGAAGTTTCAGGGCACTCTCAAACTCTCGCTCAACGATGTTATGGGCCTGCTCCACCTGTCCCTTGGCCCTAGCATTGCCGACCTGATTGATGATCAGTTCAATGGACATTGCCCGGCACAGGTTGCGAAAAATCCCACTGGTCATGGCCGCGCCTGGGTCCGTCATCAGCATCCAGGGCACGCCGTGGAACGGGTCGGACTCGTGACGCTTCTGCATTGCGTTGATCAACACACCGCACAGATTCTCCGCCGACTCCGCACCCAGCACATACTCGACATACAACGTGCCGCTGGTGTGGTCTGTAATCACATAACGCCACAGGCGCTGACGCTCGATCCTCTTCAGGTTGCCCGGTTTTCCGTCATAGAACTCGGCCTGCTTCATCACGCGAACACCGTCATTCGCCAGGTAGAACTGCGTCGAAATAGAGGCGTCCACCTGCCACACATGGTTAGGGTGCTTGCTGGCCAGCGACACAGCCGGCGCATCCTGCAGCAGTTGCTCGGGGTGCAGCTTGTAGCCGCGCAACGCCCGGCTGATGGCGCCATTGGAAAGTGGCCGAAATGCACCCGTGGTTTCGTCCACACGGCCTGCGACTATAAGGTTGTTGCTGCGCAGTCGCTCCACCGCTCGTTCGATGGTCGACAACTGTTTGTTATTGGCCCTGATCGACTCCAGCAACATCGCCGAGATCAGCCGGGCTTCATTCAAAGGCAATGCGCTATTACCCGCATCACTGCGACGCTTACGTGGCTTACTCACAGAAACCTCCTTCAACTTACGTTGCAGGGTTTGAAGGGAGATACTCAGCTCGGCCGCACCGGCCTTATAGATCGCGGTGCGCTGGCCGTGCGGGGCGCAGGCTGCCCGTTGGGCAATCTGAGCCAGTTGCTGGGTCAGTACCGGGTTCATGGCTTAAGCCTCAGCCGGGCTCATCCATTCGGGGGTATCGCCCTGGTGCTCGGGCAAATGGAACTCGCTGCGTACCTTTGCCAAGGTGGTGACAAGCTGACGGATCAAGTCCGCCTGATAGGCACGGTGATCCTGGCCCTGTTCGACACCGTGCTCAGCCATCTTGGAGAAGCCTTCGCGCAACTCGCCGAGGATCTTGGCTTCAATCTGAAAGTGCAGGCCGACCACCTCAGCGCGCAGCTCTTTGATGACATCGTCCGGCGTGGCGGACTGAATACGCCTGCGGGTTTTCTCCAGCTCCATCTTGGTCTGGTCTAACTCGCCGGAACGCTTGGCCATTATCTCGCCCTGGGCTTCATAATCCGCATTTACGTCGTTCAGACGTTGAGTCAGTTCGGCTTTTTCCTTGCTGTGTTTGGCAATCATTTCCTCGGCGAGATCGACAAATGCTTCCTTGTCACCCGCCTTGGCAACCTCAATCAGGGCGGCTTTCTCATCTTCAGGAAGGCGCCGGTACTGACGCATTTCGCGGTAGCCGATGCCCATGCGGGACATGGACTCAAGGGCGCCCTCGCCAAATTGGCGCAGGTTATTTATGTCTTCGTTTACCTTGGGTGCAGAAGTGCCCAGCAGGCTGCAAAATTCTTCCCAAGTGCCGCTCAAACCGCGACCGTCGCGGTCGTGCATCCCCGCCAAGCCCCGGTACAGCTTGTTTTCTTTCACATAGGCCATCTTGGAAACCGCGACCGTCGCGGTGAACTTGCCTATGGAGTCAGCCATTTGAGCCTGGCCGAGCAACTGATTGATGATGTCCCGCTCCTCACTATGCGAGGTCATTGCGGTGGCCATCGAATTTTGAGTGGCGGTCAGCATTTCGCCATCTAAAGCAGGCAATTCAATGGGGTCAGTAATTTGGGCTTTTGCGCGTGCCATGGTTGTCTCCTTAGTTGATCGCGCCAGCAGCAATACGCTGATTGATTTCTTGCATCCTCTGAGTCAGCCGCGCCATGTGTTCGGCATGAGCCTGGGCGATTTGCAACATCGCTACCGAATGGGCAAAGCGGCCGTTGTCCAACTTCACCGCCAACCCTTCTTCAATCAGGGTTTGCATTGCGCGGGTGATATTGCTCGGGCTGTTTTGGGTCAGCTGGGCCAGCTCGTTGTTGCTCAGGCCCGTGACCGTGTGGCCCTTCAAGGCTTTCAATACGCCCAGCACGCGGGCAGCTCCTGAGGCGGTGCGGCTCATGGCTGCCCCTCCAGTTCAAGTTGTGGGTGTAGAGTTTGGCTAACGTTGCCTCGGTGCCAGGCGAGTCCTTCCATGGCAGCCTGAATGGCGGCCAGGGTTTCCTCGGCCTCGCTGTGCTGGGTGTAGAACGCGAGCAGCTTCCCGGCGGCAGTTGTCAGCAGCTCCTGTAGGACCTGGGTGTCTTGGGCGGTACACGAGCGCCCGGTAGGCATCTCGATGGTCAGCCGCCCGGCGCTGGCAGCGATCCAGCGGGTGACGAAATCACAGTGACAAACACGCTCGTAAGGCCGGATTAAGTTGGCCGGCATGCGACCAGTTTGTAACCATTTATAAAGAGCCCAGTGATCAGGCAACCCCATCTCATCGGCAATGCGCTGAACGCTTTTACTATGAGCTTCGATTGCAAAATCCTTGCACAGCTCTAGAGCGTGGCGCAGAGACGTAGGACGAACGCTCTTCCAACGGCGGCGATTCATTGGCAGCCCTCCTGTAAGCGGCTTTCCAAACAAATACTTTTTTTGCAGCTAGCCAAACAGGTTGCATCAATTGCAAAGTTTTGCGGTACATTCGCAACCAGAGAGGTGGTTAAGCAGCCAGTAGATCGAGTCGGCAGTTGCGCGCCCATCTGTGGGACAACTCCCATTTTTTCGGAGTCTGCGCCACTGATTCGGCGTACGGAGATCATGCTGCCACCGCATCAGATTTCAGTCCGAGTTTCACAGCGATGTCATGAGCCTTGCCGTAATGGGCTTTAGCTTGGCCATTGAGCACGCGGTACACCTCGTTGCGGGTGTAGCCGTTTTCAGTGGCCCATTCGGTGATGGTCTTGCCGAGCTGGCGAAAGTTCTCTTTCACCTGGTCGGCGGATAAGGCTTTGGCATGGGTGGCCATTCGTAGTGGCTCCTGTGATGCAAAGATTGTTGGTGTTTGTGCTAACTATGATTGCTCAATATTTTGAGCATTACAAGTGGAGATGCTCATTTTAATGAGTAATTTTAGAGAGAGATTTGAGTCCGAGGTCGAACGGATCGGGGGAGTGACGGCCATCTCCAACAGCATGGGGGTAGCGCGAAACACAATTTATAACTGGATGGCGAAGGGCAATGTCCCCCTCAATAGCCTCGTCGGGCTCGCAGGGATGTTGGGGATGGATGCTGTGTATGTGCTGACTGGAAAGCACATGACTGACGCGCTGAACGCCGAAGAGGCCAAGCTGTTGGACGGCTTTCGCAGTGCGCCTAAGTCGGTACAGAACGCGGTAAGCGGCGCTTTAGCGGCAGGTCGCGAAAACGCGAAGGTTAAAAAGGTAAAGCAGATATTCAATGGCCCCGTAGGGCAGTCTGTTGACGGTGACATCACCAACCATCAACCAGTGACGTTCAACCTGGGAGATACCCCCAAGGAATAGCGCTGGGGCGCTGTGAACCCCCCGATAGCAGACGGACCTGCTGTCGATGGCAGTGAAGGCCGGTAACGTACCCGGCCCGATGCTTGCCGAAGTGTCGCAGCATAGATCTCATGGCCCTGAAAAATTGCCGCTGAGGGCACTGGTTTACACGCAAGGATATCGAGATGAAAACAAGGAATTTAGGCGTTTCGATTTTATCTCTTCTGGCGCTGGCCGGATGCGAAAGCGAGAAAGCCTCAAGTGAATTCGCGGTAGAAAAAAACTCAACCCTTGAGCCTTCCACCATTGTGGCTATTCGTCAGGCTTGTCCGGGCTTGGACAAGTACGCATGGCAATTCAAAAACATCAGGATAGAGAAACTGTTTCGTCGCTCTATCCTTTTTGATGTTCCAGAGCGGTCGCGCATACCTGACGCCTATAAAGCCGGTGGGCATACCTGCTATTTAGAAGTCAGCTCAGATGACAAAACGCTGTTCATTGAAAAGCTTGCCTGTAAGTCCATTTGCCTTGACCAACTGAATACGCCAGCAGGGCAACTTAAGCTCCCGCTGACAGGAGAGCAGCCATGACAGGTCGAATCATCTTCAATGGACCAGTCGGCCAGGTTGCAGCCGGAGATATCAGAAATGATATGGGTGATTTGTCAGACCTCAGCCGTAACGAGGTCGCAGCCCTAAAGCAGCATTTAACCGAACGTTTGGCTGACGCCCGTAAAAAAATACTCATCAACCCGGTTGTATGCTGGATGCTACTGGGGGGCGTGGTTGCGCTCACCATGATGCTGACCGGGCAGGCATTTGAGCACTCCTGGCGTTTCTTTTTCGCAATGCTGGTCGGTGTTATCGGCCCCTACTTTTTCTTTATCCCGATTCAGAAAAAATACGGCCCATTGGTGTTTGCCTATCGGGCCAACATCCAACAAATCGAAATATTCCAACACCGGCACGGCTGGATCTGATCAAGAGGGAATTGCATGGCAAGCCAACATTTTAATGGCCCTGTAGGGCAAGTAGTGGGCGGCAACAATTACAACCAAGGCCATTCGCGGTGGGACCGTTTTTCCGCCGCTGAGCTTAAAGGCATCAAATCAAAATACGCCCGCGAGCGAACCAGGACAGTCATTGGTGAATACATCAACAAATACGCGCTTGGGCTATTGATCACGCTTATTGGCATGGGGTTCTGGGGCACTTATATGATCAAGACATCTGGACTGACGGGACCCATCCCGGACCAAAACCTCGCAGTGTTGGCCGCATTTGTCGTCGCTATAGCAATCTTTGGCCTTGGCCTCGCTAAAGTTAGAAGTACGGCCAGCACGACGATTGCAGAACTCGATGATGACCTCAAGGGTATTAACCAAGCAATCCGCCTGAAGAAAACCCAAAGGTAAACGCCTCTTTAAACCTGATTAAAAGCCTTCCTGCCCCACGCAGCCGATCATGGCGGCGTGTGTATTTCTGGCGCTTCAAATCGTAGTGGCGCCGAGACAGGAGGCGCCCCATGCGAACCGAAACCCCACGCGGTATCCGCAACTTCAACCCCGGCAATATCCGTCACTCTAAGGGCGTGCGCTGGCAAGGCCAGGCCGTCATCCAAAGCGATACCGCGTTCGTGCGCTTCGAAGGCCCGCGCTGGGGTATTCGCGCCATCGCCCGCGTACTCATCACGTACCAGGACAAGCGCCGCGCCGCCGACGGTAGCCGCATAGACAGCGTGCGCGAGATCGTGGGGCGCTGGGCCCCGCCAATTGAAAACAACACCAATGCCTACACCCTGGCTGTCGCCCGTGCCTTGGGTCTTGATCCTGATTTTGAAGGCGTAGATGTCTACGATTTCATCGTCATGCGCGACTTGGTGCAAGCGATCATCCGCCACGAAAACGGCCCTGGCCCGCTGCCCGGCGGGCAGTGGTACGGCGACTCTCTGATTGCGGAAGGCTTGGCCCTGGCCGGGATTGAGCGCGGCATCCGCCACGGGCAAGGCGCCGAGGTGTCGGTATGAAACTGATCGCTCACTGGCGCTGCTGCTACAAGCTCTACAGCGTGCAACTTGGTGTGTTGATTGCGCTGTTCGGTTTCCTGCAACTGGAGCTGTTGCCGATGTGGCAGATGCAGTTGTCGCCCAGGGCTTATGCCGCGCTCAACAGCGCCTTAGGGTTGCTGCTTTTCCTCGCCCGCCTGATCAAACAAGGCCCTTTTCAGGAGCCGAACGCATGAAACTGCACCTGTTCGGACGCAGCTTCGCGGCGCTGATGGCGGGCCTGTCTTGGGGTTATCGCTGGGCATCGTCAAACACGGCGTCGGGTACTTGGATTCGGCCTGTCGTCAGCCGCCCTGACCGGCACGGAAAGACCCCTGCGCGCCCATCACGCAACCGCCATAGGCACACCCATGGGCACGCTTGATCAACTGGTCTGGCCGTTACCCGCGCGCTTGGCGGCGGTCGGTTTGCTATGCGCGCTCAGCGCAGCCGCTGCGGGCTCAGTGACCTATGGCTTCGGTTTTCGATACGCCGACGCATTGGGCCAAAAAACACTTTCTGACCTGAAAACTCAGAACGCCGAACAAGCCCGCGCAGCCGAAAGCGCCAACCGTTTGCAACTGCTGCAACAGGTCGCAAGGGCCTACGAAAGTGAGTCGCTGCTGTTCAACCTGATGGATCAGTACGCCCAGGAAAAACAACAGCTCCAGGAGCGCATCTCCCATGTATCAACTCAATACCGGCCGGCACCTGGTGCTACGGCTCAGCCTGTTCCTCGCTGCGTGTTCACTGCTGGCTGGCTGCGCGACTTCAACACCGCCCTCGGTGTGCCCGCCCCAGAACCAGGCGCCACTGCCACCCAACTTGCGCCAGCGCCCTGGGCCACCCCCGGCACTGACGCCGAACTACTGGAAAGCGGCGTTACGCCCGCCGACATCCTGGCCCATGCCCAGGACTACGGCTTGTGGGCGCGCCGCAATCTCGCCCAACTCAACGGGCTACTGGACCTACAGGAAAGACAGGACTGACGCCCGATGGATGTAGCCGAACACGCTACAGCGCAAGACGACGATGAGCCGGCCGCCCGCGCTTACACGCAAGGCTTGCAACGGCGCCCAGGCCGTTCGGCCCAGCGCTGTGAGGCTTGCGGGGATTCGATTCCCGAGGACCGGCGCCATTACGAACCGGGTACCGAACACTGTTTCGACTGCACTGGCGCTTTGAAACACATGAACAGACGGGGTTTTCGATGAACCTGAACGAACTCAGCTTTGGCTTCCAAACGGTGCAGTGGCTGATCTTGGCGGTACTGGGCATTTACACCTGGATGATCAAACGCCAAGCGGCGAGCGGCCAGGAACTCCTGGAACTGCGCACGCGCATTGTCGCCCTGGAGGAACACATCCGGCACTTGCCTGACCAGACAGCCGTCACTGATTTGCTCGGCGATATGAAAGCCGTGCGCGCCGAACTGTCGGGGGTCAAGGATGCCCTCGGCCCTTTAGCCCGCTCGCTGGACCGGATCAATGATTACCTGCTGAGAGAAAAGACATGACCCCATACTCCGACTTTATCCGCCAGGATGTGCGCTTGGTGATTCTGCGCTTGCTGGCTGAGATGGCCGCTTACCGCGCCAATAGTTCGGTGTTGACCATGGCCTTGGACAGCTATGGCCACACTCTCAGCCGCGACCAGGTGAAAACCGAACTGCACTGGCTGGCTGAGCAAGGCGCCCTGAGTATTTCTGATGTGGGCCCCGTGCTGGTTGCCACCCTCACCGAGCGCGGCCAGGACATCGCCGCAGGCCGCGCGCGGGTGCCCGGCATCAAACGACCGGGGGCGTAACCATGGCGGGAAAATCCTCCATCAGCCGCCTGCCGCCGATGGTCAAGGCGTACATCCAGAAGCTTCTGCGCGAAGACCGTATGACCCTGGATGACATGATTGCCGATATCCAGTCACGGTTCCCAAACGAGAAAGTGCCCAGCCGCAGCGCGTTGGGCCGCTTCAGGGCGGGCTTCGAACAGTTAACCGAAAAGGCCCGCCAGCACCGTGAGCAGGCCGAAGCGTTTGTGGGCGCTTTCGGCGAAGACGCCACTGACAAGACCGGCGCGTTGTTGGTGGAAGCGATCTCAACCCTGGCCTACCAGGCCGCGATGGGCGCCCATGAAAAAGATGACGTGACGACCAAGGAAGTCGCTGAATTGGCCCGCGCCGCCAAGAACACCATGCAGGCCCGCACGTTGAGCATGAAAGAGCGCCAAGCCGCCGAACAGGCCGGGCGTGACCGCCTGTTGCGCGAGCAATCCACGGAGCTGGATAACGCCGTCAAAGCCAAGGGCATGACCGAGGAGCAAGCGCTGTGGTGGCGCCAGAAATTCCTGGGCGTGAAGCAATGAAAGCCTCAGCCAGCACAGTGCGTGTCGTCGAATGGGATGAGCTGCCACCCAGCGTTCGGCAGATCCCCGAAGGCTGTAACCCGGTAGCCGAAGGCATCCTGATGGCCCACCAGGTGGACTGGCTGAACATCACCACGCAAATAAAACTCTGTGAAAAGGGCCGCCGCACCGGCATCACCTTTGCGGAAGCGCTGGACTCAGTTATCACCGCCGCCTCGCAGAAAGCAGCGGGCGGCATGGATTGCTTCTACATCGGCGATACCAAGGAAAAGGGCCTGGAGTTTATTGGCTACTGCGCCAAGTTCAGCCGGGTGATGGCCGAGGCTCAAGCCTCAGGTGTCAGCGAAATCGAAGAATTCCTGTTCGAAGACCAGGACGAATCCGGCAACACCCGTCAGATCAACGCCTACCGTATCCGCTACGCCTCCGGCTTCAAGATCGTCGCGCTGTCGAGCAACCCCGCCAACATTCGCGGCCTGCAGGGCAAGGTGATCATTGACGAGGCCGCCTTCCACCGTGACGTGTCCGCCGTGCTCGATGCCGCCACCGCGCTGCTGATCTGGGGCGGCCGCATCGTCATCATCAGCACCCACAACGGCAAAGCCAACCCGTTCAACCAGATGGTCAACGACATCCGCGACAAGCGATACGGCGACAGCGCGGAGGTCTACAAGGCAACCTTCGATGATGCGGTTGCCAACGGTTTGTATGAGCGCGTGTGCTACATGGCGGGCGAGCAAGCCACGGCCGAGGGCAAAGAGGCCTGGTACAAAAAAATCCGCAACGCCTACGGCCCGCGCAAGGCGCAGATGCGGGAGGAACTGGATGCGATCCCCCGCGATGGCAACGGCGTATGCATACCCGGTGTGTGGGTCGATGAGGCGATGCGCCCAGACCGTTCGGTATTGCGCCTGGCGCTGGATGCTGATTTTGTTCAACAGTCGGTCCTGCGCCGCGAAGGCTATGTGGATGACTGGATCGAACGCTACCTGACGCCACTTATCCCAACGCTCGACCCAGATTTGCGGCACTTCCTTGGCATGGACTACGCCCGGCACCGTGATTTTTCAATCATCTGCCCGATGTCGGTGAACTTGGCGCGCCATCGGGATGTGCCGTTCGTACTGGAAATGCACAAGGTTCCCACCCGGCAACAGCAACAGATCCTTTTCTACATCCTGCGCCGCCTACCGCGCTTTGTGGGTGCCGCTCTGGATGCCTCGGGCAACGGTGAGACCCTGGCCGAAGATACTGCCGACGAGTTCGGCCATAACCGCATCCAGCAGGTGAAACTCAGCCGCGCCTGGTACGGCGCCTGGATGCCTAAGTTTGTGCAGCTGTATGAAGACGGCGCGATCACCATGCCGAAGGACGACAACCTGCACCAGGACGTGCGTGCCATCGAAACAGTGGATGGTATTCCGATGATCGTCAAAGCCCGGTCACAGGATCTCAAAGATCCGGATCTGTATCGGCATGGCGACTTCGCTGGGGCGGGTGCGCTGGCCAACTTTGCCACCCTTGAAGTCGCGGCAGGCCCTGTCAACGTCAAATCACGCCGCCCGCGCCAGGCACAAAAACTCTTCCAGGGGTACGCATGAACAAGAAAGGCCTGTGGGTCAGCCCCACGCAATTCGTCCAGTTCGCCGAGCCCAAGCGCAACAAGGGCCTGACCGAACACATTGCCAGCCGTGGCCGCAGTTTCGACGCCCAGGCCCTCGGTATGTACCTGCCCAACCCGGACCCGATCCTCAAAGCCCAGGGGCAAGACATCAAGGTTTATCGTGACCTGCGCAGCAGTGCCATGGTCGGCGGCAACATCCGCCGCCGCAAGGCTTCGGTGTTATCCCTGGAGCGCGGGCTTAAGCGTGCCGATGCGCCCGCCAGGGTTGAGCGCTTTGTGCTGGACTGGCTCAAAGATATCGACCTGGACAAGTTAATCCGCGAACTGCTCGACGCGCCGCTGTTTGGCTACCAGCCAGTGGAACTGATGTGGCGTCCGGTCGGCCTGTACCTGTTGCCGGAGGAACTGCTGGGCAAACCCGCCGAATGGTTCCTGTACGACCAGGACAACAACCTGCGTTTTCGCGCCCGTGATGCGGGCATGACCGGCGAACTGTGCGACCCGCAACGCTTTGTTGTGGCGCGGCAGGACGCGACCTACATCAACCCCTACGGCTTTGCCGACCTGTCGATGTGCTTTTGGCCTGCGGTTTTTATGAAGGGCGGCTTGAAGTTCTGGGTGCAGTTCACCGAGAAGTACGGTAGCCCTTGGGTGATCGGCAAGCACCCGCGCGGAGCCACTGACGGCGAAACTAACCTGTTGCTCGATAGCTTGGAGCGGATGGTCCAGGACGCCGTCGCGGCCATTCCCAACGATGCCAGCGTGGAGATCATCGAAGCCACCGGCAAGACTGGCAGCGCCGATGTGTATCGCGGGCTGTTGGAATACTGCCGCAGTGAAATCAACGTGGCCATGCTCGGGCAAAACCAAACCACCGAAAAGGAAAGCAACCGGGCCAGCGCTGCGGCCGGTGCCGAGGTCACCAAAGACATTCGGGACGGTGACGCGGGGATCGTCGCGGCCGCGCTCAATGCGGTGATCCGGCGCATTGTTGACCTCAACTTTGGCGAGTCGGTCAGCGCCCCTGTCTATGAGCTGTGGGAACAGGAAGAAATCGACAAGGTCCTGGCCGAGCGCGATAAAAGCCTGAGTGAGTCGGGCTTGAAGTTCACGGCGCAGTACTTCAAGCGCACCTACAACCTGATGGACGGCGATATCATCGAAGCCCCGGCGCCTGCCGCTGGCCCCGAGTTCGCTGAGGCAACGCTCACGCCAATCCTCGACCAGGTCGCGTTGGATCAAGCCATTGAGCGCCTGCCTGCCGAGCAGCTCCAGGCACAGAGCGAGCAGGCGGTTGCGCCGTTGATCGACACCCTGTTGCGCGCGCGCACCGACGCCGAGGCGCTGGGCCTACTGGCCGAAGCCTACCCGCACATGGATGACCAAGCGCTACAGCAGCAACTCGGCAACCTGCTGTTTTTCGCCGATACCTGGGGCCGATTGAGCGCGGCCGCAGACAGGGAGGATTGACATGGCCACCGCCGCAAAAGCGCTCAACCCCGTCGACCTCAAAGCCATCTTCGGCCTTGAACCGCTGAAGGCCGTGGCCTACCTGAAATCCAAGGGCTACGCGGTCACCTGGAACTGGCAGGACATGCTGGACCAGGCTCATGACCAGGCCTTCACCGTCGCCAAAGCCATGCGCATCGACTTGCTGTCGGACATTCGCGGCGCCTTGGAAACTGCGCTGCAAGAGGGGCAAACCCTCAAGCAGTTCATCGGTAACCTACAGCCCATCCTGGAAAGCCAGGGGTGGTGGGGCAAACAGGTGATTGTCGATAGCCAGGGCGTTGGTGAACTGGTGCAGCTGGGCAGCCCGCGCAGGCTCAAAACCATTTACCAGACCAACCTGCAAAGCTCTTACATGGCCGGGCGCAAGGCGAGCATGGAAGAGACCGCCGAGTCCCATCCGTATTGGATGTACATCGCCATTCTGGATGACAAGACTCGGCCGAGTCACCGCGCCTTGCATGGCCGGGTATTCCGCCACGACGACCCGATCTGGGCTGCCATCTTTCCGCCGAATGGATTTAACTGCCGGTGCCGGGTAGTTGCCCTGTCTGAAGCGGCGGTCCGGCGCCGTGGGCTTGTCGTCATCTCCAGTGAAGGCAACACGTTCAGCGAGACGGTTGAAACCGGCGTGGACAAGCGCACTGGCACCGTCAGAACCGCCACCGTCACTGGATTAAGAACCACTGACGCGGCAGGAAAGCCGGTGACCTTCCGCACTGACCCAGGCTTCAACCATGCCCCCGGTGCCGGATTGGCGGACATGCTCAAACGCAAACAGGATGCCGCTTAGGAGGCTTGCAATGATCACCGTCGAACTTAACAGCACACGCTTGCAGGAGCTGTTGCGCCGCATCGAATGGGCGGTCGGCGACCTGGCGCCGCTGATGCGCAACGTCGCCGCCGAGCTGGCCAGCCAGACCGAAGAAAACTTTGAAGTGCAGGGTCGCCCCGAGTGGGAGGGTCTATCTGAAACCACCATCGAGCGCCGGACCGAAACCGGCAACTGGCCGGGGCAGATCCTGCAAGTCAGCGCGGCCGGGCTGGCCGCTTCGATCAGCACGCACGCCGATGACAGTTCCGCGCTGGTCAGCAGCAACAAGCCCTACGCCGCCATGATGCATTTTGGTGGTGAGCAAGCGGACTTCCCGCACCTGTGGGGCGATATACCTGGGCGACCCTACCTTCCGATGGATACCGAGGGCGTGCTGCAACCCGAAGCCGAAGAAGCGATCCTGGACTTGGCCCTCGCACACTTGGAACGCGCCGCCCGCGTATAACGCCCTCAGAGGGGCCAGGACCGTCGTGCTGCGACGGTTCATCATCCCGGTCAGTTGGTTGCTGTTGTAAATGCTTTATAAACCCCTCCCGCCGCGTTCCGCCTTCCCCACGCAGGTGCGCCTTGCATCTACCTCCGGTTTCATCCGCTTCGGCACTCTTTAAACAGGATTAAAAGCCCTAAGCGGCTCCTCGGCTCAGGCTGTGCGTATCACTTTCAGTCAGCGCATAAACCATGAAGCCTCTGCACATTTTCAAACCCGGCACCCACACCGCCATGAGCGGCGCCCGTTTCGACTTCAGTGAGTCCGACCTGGCCGCGACAGTGCAAGCCTATGACCCGGCGCTGCATGAAGCTCCGTTGGTGATCGGCCACCCCAGGCACGACGCGCCGGCCGCCGGCTGGGTCAAGTCCCTGTCGGTGTCTGTCCACGGCCTGACGGCGGAAGCCCAACAGGTAGACGTTGCGTTCGCCGAGCAGATCGCCAAGGGCAGCTACAAGAAAATCTCCGCCTCTTTCTACCACCCGGAAGCCCCCAACAACCCAGTGCCGGGCGTGTACTACCTGCGCCATGTCGGTTTTCTCGGCGCCCAACCGCCTGCGGTGAAGGGCCTGCGGCCTATCGAGCTGGCCGATGGCGAGGAAGGCGTCATTGAGTTTGGCGATTTCAGTGAGCGCATCACGGCTGGTGTTTTTCGCCGCCTGCGCGAGTGGCTGATCAGCCAGTTCGATCAGGACACCGCTGACTTGGTGATACCTGGCTGGGACGTTGACAACCTGGCGGCCGAAGCTCACCGCGCCGAGCAACGCCCAGCCTTCACCGAACCCTCCCCATCCAAGACACCGGAGAAGCCGCCCGTGAACGAAGCCGAAAGAATCGCCCTTGAGACGGAAAATGCACGCCTAAAAACCGCGTTGGAAACTCACCAGTCCACGCTGCGTAACGCGGCGGCAGCCAAGCGCCACGGAAACAATCTGGCGTTTGCTGAAACCCTGGTTGCTGCTGGCAAGTTACTGCCCAAACACACCAGCGCCTTGATCGCAGCCCTGGACTTCGCTGAAGCCGGTGATACCCCACTAGAGTTTGGTGAGGGCGACCAACGTAAGCCCGTGGTCGAGGGGCTCAAGGCGATTTTTGAAGATCTGCCCAAACAGATCGAGTTCGCCGAAACCGCCAGCAAAGACCGCAAGGGCGATGACGACGCGCCGTTGGATCTGGAGTTCGCCGAGAAAAACACCGACCCCGAGCGCCTGGTCCTGCACAACCGGGCAACGGCGTTGGCCGCGAAAAACAACATCCCCTATGAGTCGGCGGTACGCCAGCTCGTCAAGTAACCAGGAGTGCTCTGATGGACCGTTTAAAGAAACTGCGGATCGTCGATCCCGTCCTCACCTCTCTGGCACGCGGCTACCGCAATGCCCAGTTTATCGGCGAGGGCCTGTTCCCAATTGCGTTCATGGACAAAGAGGCCGGGATAATCCCGCAGTTCGGCAAAGAGGCCTTCGCGGTCTACGACACCGAGCGCGCCATCCGCGCCCAGTCCAACCTGATGACGCCGGAAGATATCGACGGCCTGGACGTGGTGCTACGTGAGCACGACCTGGCTTACCCGGTGGACTACCGCGAACAAAACGAGTCGATGTTTGATGCCGAGTCACGCGCCTCGCGCCGGGTGGTGGGCGCCATCGATCTGCGCCGTGAGGTCAGCTGCGCCAAGCTGGCACAAAACCCCGGCACCTTCCCGGCCGGCTCAAAAGTGACGCTTTCGGGCTCCAGCCAATGGAGTAACGGTGGCGGCGATCCGATTGCAGTGGTCGAGGCCGGCAAGGAGGTCGTCCGCAGCCGCATTGGAATTCGCCCCAACACCATGACCATGGGTGCCTCGGTTTACTTATCGCTGAAATTTCACCCCAAGCTTCAGGAAGCCCTGGGCAGCAATGAGCGCAAGCTGATTACGATTGAACACCTCAAGGCCTTGTTCGGCATTCCAGAAATCCTGATCGGTGAAGGCTTGGCCGGTGCGACCCGGACCTCGGATATCTGGGGCGACAACATGACCTTGGCCTATGTGGCCAAACCTGCCAGCGGCGCCCAATCCGACTACGAAGAACCGAGCTTCGGTTACACCCTGCGCCGTAAAGGCATGCCGGAGATCGACACCTATGACGGCTCGGGCGGCAAGGTACGTTTCGTCAGGAACACCGACATCTACAAGCCCGTTGTTGTGGGCTCCGATGCCGGTTACCTGATCTCTGACATCAACGGCTGAGGTGTGCCATGACAAGCAAAACCACTGCGAAAGAAAAGACCACGACCACCGCATCAGCCGACGCTCAAAAGCCAGCACAGCAAGAGCCCAACAGTGATGGGCCTCAAACCCCGTCGACGCTCAAACCCAGCGAAAGCGCATTGGACGCTCTCGTGCCCAACCCTCCACCTACGCCCCCCCCGGAAGCCCCTTTGGGCACCGCAAGCCAAGACGAGCGGCTCCAGCCATACCGGGTCACAGACGTGTCCTCGGTACTGCACAACGACAAGTGGTACCACCCGGGCGACACCATCGCTCTGGATGACACCGACGCTGAGTCGTTGCGCCTGCGCCGCGTCATTGAACCTATGGAAGCACCCAAACCATGAAAACCCAACAGCCGGTCCTCACCACCTCCATGGTCGCGGCCGAAGACTTGCCGCGTTACCACTTCGCCAACTTCACCGGCGGCCTGTGTGGGGCCGGGGACAAGGCGTTCGGCATCGTCGAAGCCGACACAGCGGCGGACAACGTGGCGCCGATCAACGTTCTGGGCATCTGCCTGGTCACCAGCGGCGCCGCGCTGGCAGCTGGTGACCTGGTGGAGTCCGACGCCCTGGGCCAAGCGGTCATCCTGGCCACCGGGTTATCCAACGGCACCGCCCTGGATGCGGCGACGGCAGCGGGTGAAATTATCCGCGTCGTCCGTGGAATCTGAGGCCCGCCATGCGCTATTGCACCCGCGCCGATATCGGCAACGCCATCCCCGAAATAACGTTGATCCAGCTTTCCAATGATGACCCGGCTGCCGAGCAGCCGAACGAAAACGTTATTGGTGACGGCGTGCGTCAGGCTGAGGAGTTGGTGGATGGTTACCTGCGCGGGCGCTACAACCTGCCACTCGACCCGGTGCCCACGGTGTTGCGTGACGCCGTGGTGTACCTGGCGCGGCACTGGCTGTACCAGCGGCGCCCCGAAGGTGTTTTGCCGGACCCGGTCAAGGACAGCCGCAAAGACACTATCAAGCTGCTGGAGAGCATCCGCGACGGCGTTGTCACCTTGGGTATGCCCACCGGTCAGGCTGCGCCGGAGCCGGGTGAGATTCGCGTTCGGGCGCGGCCCCAGCAATTCACCAACACCCAATGGGAGCGTTATTAGCATGGTGGTCCAGCGCAGCAAAACCCAAACAGAACAACTGCTGGACGCCTTACGCGACCGGCTCAAGGAAGCCTTCGACAAGGAACTGGCGGTCGAGCTGTTCCCGGAGATCCCGGAGAAATACCGTCTGAACCACCCACGCGGCGCGATCTTGCTGGCCTACGGCAAGTCAACGTTCGGCGGTTCTGAGGGCACTGACGCGGTATTCCAGGCGCGCAACATCGTTGTGCGCCTGACCCTGGCGTTTCGGCAGCTCAATGGCAAAGACGGTGTGGTCAGTTACCTCGACCGCATTCGCGACTGCCTGACCGGCTGGTACCCGCCGCACTCCGACCAGGCCTGCCGCCCCATGTCCGAACAATTCATAGGCCATATGAGTGGCGTCTGGCAGTACGCCCAGGACTTTTTCGTGCATGCCACCCAGTTGCAAAACATGACGCCGCCAACCTGGGCGCCACTCAATCCACCCACCTTTGAGGCCACCCCGTGAACCTGACTCGTTACCTCTACACCGGACCTCAAAGCGCAGCGTGTTTGCGCGTTGAGGGTTCCGATGACCTGTTGGACGTGCCTTTGCTGACGAACCATGTGGTGGAGCTGCCTGAACTGCACGATTACACGCGGGTGTTGCTGGCTCTCAAGCACCTGGTGGAAGCACCGCCAGCGGAAACACCTACCTCTGTTCCAGCGGCAATGCCTCCAGCCACTGACAGCCCGCCGCCCGGTGGAAAGAAAGGAGCAAAATCCGATGCCAGCTAACTACCTGCACGGAATAGAAACCACCGAAGTCGAGCGCGGCCCGCGCGCGATTCGGGTGGTTAAATCTGCCGTTATCGCCTTGGTGGGTACCGCGCCGACGGGGCCGGTCAATAGCCTGACCTTGTGCCTGAATGAAATCGAGGGCGCGCAGTTCGGATCTGACCTGCCAGGTTTCAGCATCCCCGAGGCCCTCGACGGCATCTACGACTTCGGCGCCGGGACAGTACTGGTTATCAACGTCCTCGACCCGGCAATCCACCGTACCAGCTTGACCGGCGAGGCCCGGCAGTTTGATGACGACAGTGTCCTGACACTGCTGCACGGAGTTGTACAAACCCTCACACTCAAGTCTGAGGACGGCGCAACGACTTACGAGCTGGATACCGATTACACGCTGGACCGAGTTACCGGTCGTGTAACCCGGTTGGCAGCGGGCGAGATTCCGCCCAAGGCCAAGGTCATGGCTGACTATGCCTACGCCGACCCGAGTAAGGTCACCCCGGCCGACATCATCGGTACGGTGAACGCGGCGGGCCTGCGCACTGGCATGAAGGCGTTCCAGGACAGTTACAACCAACTGGGATTTTTCTCCAAGATTTTCATCGCCCCGCGTTTCAGCTCCCTGAATGCGGTAAGCGCGGAGCTGATCGCAGAAACCACCAAGGTCAGCGGAGTGGCCTACATTGACGCGCCGATTGGGAGCACAGTGCAACAGGTCATCGCCGGTCGCGGGCCTGCCGGCACGCTGAACTTCAACACCAGCAGTGACCGGGTACGGCTGTGCTACCCGCACGTAAAAGTGTACGACGCCGCCACCAACGGTGAGCGCCTGCAACCCTTGTCCATTCGCGCCGCCGGTTTACGCGCCAAAGTGGATAACGACCTGGGCTATTGGCGCAGTAGCTCTAACCAAGAGTTGCTCGGGGTTATCGGGTTGGAGCGCCCACTGACGGCGCGAATCGACGACCCCAACAGCGAGGTCAACCTACTCAACGAAAACGGCATCACCACAGTCTTCAACTCATTCGGCACGGGCCTGCGGCTGTGGGGTAACCGCACGGCGGCCTGGCCGACCGTGACCCATATGCGCAACTTTGAAAACGTGCGCCGTACCAAGGACATTGCCGACGAATCGATCCGCTACAGCTCGTTACAGTTCGTTGACCAGAACGTCACCACCGCCCTGATCGACAGCATCACCGAAAGCGTCAACCAGTTCTTCCGCAAGCTGATCGGCGATGAGGCATTGCTCGGCGGCGAATGTTGGTTCGACCCCGCCCGTAACCCGCAGACCGAGCTGGAGCTGGGGCACGTGCTGTTCAACTACAAACTGACCGTGCCGCTGCCGTTTGAGCGCGGCACCTTCGAAACCGAAATCACCGGGGAATACCTGGTCAACCTGGGAGCGGCCTAAATGGCAGGTTTTAGCGCACACCGCATTACCAACGCGGCGATCTACCTGGACGGCGCCAGCTTTTTCGCTAAGGCCGAAGAAATCGATCTGGGCTCAATCAAGTCGGTGATGAGCGACTTCCAGGGCCTGGGCATGGTGGGCCTGATGGAGCTGCCGGACGGTATCGACAAACTGGAAGGCAAGATCGTCTGGAACAGCCTCTACATTGAAGCAGCCAAGAAGATGGCCACACCGTTTAAAACCGTGCAACTGCAGTGCAGGTCCAACGTCCAGGTGTTCAACAGCGCGGGCCTGCAAGACGAAATTCCGCTGGTCACGCTGATGACGGTGATGTTCAAAGAGTACGCGCTGGGCAGCTATAAACCGCGTGACCCGAGCAAGTTTGAATCGCCGTTTTCCGCAATTTTCGTGCGGCAAATCATCAACGGCGAGGAGGTGGTGTTGCTGGATTACCTGTCCAATATCTTTAAGGTTGGAGGGGCGGACCAGTTGCTCAAGTATCGGCAGAATATTGGGCAGGCTTAGTTTTCGCGATGACGCAATACAGGTTGCCCCCGCAACCTGTATTACCGATGCTGTTTAAAGTCAGTCTGATACACCGCCTTGCAACGCACGTGGCAGAGACGAATTGCACCGGAGAGCCTTGTATGTGGCGACGAACCGGTCGTTGCCCAATCGGTAGACGAAACCCTCATGCTCCAACCAACTCAAACAGTGCTCGAGAAAAATCTCGTCGGCGCTAGGCTTATAATCGGCACCATTGCCAAGGCCTCCAATAGTTGGTCTCGGGGTATATTCTCCCTGTATGAGACTCAACGTTGACGACGACAACTCGACAGGCTTCGGACAATTTTCCACCAGATGCTTCAAAATATTGTCTAGATAGCTATTGAATTTTTCTTCGTTCGTCGTATCCATTTTTCCCTCAACGCACATTATGTAGTGATCAATTAGTCCTTCATCACCACTGTGAGCTTATGGGGGAAACTTCTCAAGAACTCGTTCGACGGGTGTCCACATTTACAATCGCATGCCGTCTTTAAACCTGATTAAAAGCCAGCTCCCACAGTTAGCAACGACACTTAGGGCTCTCATCGAGTAATCAAACACCTGATTAACCTGGAGCAATGACCGTGGCTGACAAACTCTGTCTCACCTTGAAGTTCCCCTTCAAATCCGCTGCTGGCGTGCAGTTGGAAACTCTGCCCATCAAACGCGTGAAACGAAAAGACATCAGCGCCTGCCAGGCTCTCACCAAGGATGAAAGCGTTCTGGAAGACATGATTATCGCCAAGATTTTCAACCTGACATTGGAGGACCTCGGCGAGCTGGACATTGCTGACTCAAAGTCAGCCACTGAGGTGCTGCGGGAAATGTCCAATGGACGAGACCTGGCTGAGGTCCTGGGACGAAGCACTGTTGATGGTGCTAAGGATGCAGCCATCGGAGATAGCCGAACTTGAAATGGAGGACTACCTACATTGGGTGGAGGCCTGCGGCCGCGAGATTGACCGCCGAATTGAGCAACTGAACAAGTAGTTTTTTCGGCCCGAATTTCCCCGCCAAGACTCCGCCGTTCGCCAGCCGGGCGGCACTTCCTCCTTCTGACACGCAGGGCACACCATGGCCAATGAAGTCCTCGTCGGGTTAAAGATCGGCGCGTCAGTGGCGAGCACGCTCGGCGCCGCCTTCGGTTCCGCCAAGTCCACGGTCACGCAACTGGGCCGCGCCACCGAAGGACTGACAAGCAAGCAAAAGCTGATCGGTACCCGTCTCGCCGAGTCACTGGCCCGAGGTGGCAGTGGCATCGAACGTATGCGGCGCCAGTACGACTCGGTGGGCCGGACCATTGATCAGCTCAAGATCAAGCAGGAACAGCTCAATACCAGTATTGCCCGTGGGGCACGGTTGAAGGCTGAGCGGGCTGACCTGCGGGGCCAGGCATTAGAAACCGGCGCTACGGCGGTAGCGGTGTTGGGACCGGTGGTGAAGAGCCTACGTACGGCCATCGACTTTCAGGATCAACTACGGGATATCTCGATTACGGCGGACTTCAGCCCCGCCGCTGAGGCCGAGTTGGGGCAGTTAATTCGTTGGTCGGCGGTCAGGACCAACCAAACCCACACCGATATCGGCGCCGGGGTCGGAGAACTGGTTGCCGGTAATTTGGGCTCTCTTGAAGAGCTGAAAATGTTCACGCCGGTCATGGCGGAGGTTGCAACGGCGACCCGGGCCAGTATGGAGGACTTGGCCAAGACGACCATCGCCTTGAGCAAGAGCATGGGGATCACTGGAGAGGACTATAGAAGTGTCATGAACATGCTCGCGGCGGGCGGCAAGGAGGGGCAGTTCGAACTGCAGGACATGGCCAAATGGCTTCCCGTACTGGCATCAACCTATGGGGCTATGGGGCAGAAAGGCAAAAACGCGGTAGCTGAACTGACGGCGTCCCTGCAAATTGCGCGTATGGGCGCGGGCAGTAGTGACGAGGCCGCCAACAACTATAAAAACTTCCTGAGCAAGTTGAATTCGCCAGACACCATCAAGGCGTTTGAAGACGCCGGCATTGACTTGCAAGCGTCCATGCGCAGCGGTGTTGCCAGTGGCCTATCCCCTGAAAAATCAATGCTAAACATCGTCACCCACTACTTGGGCAACAAAGGCCCTGAGGCGGCCGAGAAATACAAGAAAGCCCTTGAGATCACAGACGATGTGGAGCGCGAAAACGCCATCCAGCGGTTGGACGAAGCCTACAAACTGGGGCGGCTGTTTCGCGACCAGCAAGCCATGGGCTATCTGCGCCCCGCGCTGGCAAACCAGGGCGAAAAAGCCGCCATCGAAAAAGTGGCCCTCAACGCCGCCGACCAGGACGTCAACGGCCGAGACTTCGCTAAGCGCATGGACACCGCAAAAAGCTCTCTCGGCGCCTTCAAAATCGGCATGACCGAACTGGCCCTGTCAGTCGGTGATGCGCTGCTTCCTGCCGTCAATGACCTGCTCAAAAGCGTCATCCCCGTGGTGCAGCGTTTCGCCACCTGGGCCGGTGAAAACCCCGGCCTTATCAAAGGTGTCGTCACCCTGGTAGCCGGGCTGTTCGCGACTAAGCTGGCCTTCATCGGCGTGGCCTACGGCGCCAATCTCATCCTGTCGCCCTTCGTGTCCATCTACACCACCGTGAAAAGCCTGTCTGCAAAATGGACGTTGCTGCGCGCCGCCTGGCAGTTGGGCAAGTTTGCGCCGTTGATCAGCGGGCTAGGCAAGGCCGGTCGCGGCATGCTCACCGTCGCCCGCTATGGCGGCCTGTTATTGCGCGGTACCTTCATGGCCTTCTCGGCGCCGCTGATGGGGTTAGCCCGAGGTGGTTTGTTCCTGGGCAAGATCCTCGGCGGTACGTTGTTGTATGGGCTGAAACTCGCCGGTCAGGCGGTGTTGTGGATGGGCCGTGCGTTGTTGATGAACCCCATTGGCTTAGCCATTACCGGCATCGCCCTCAGCGCGTACCTGATCTACAAGTACTGGGCCCCGATTAAAGCCTTTGTCGGTGGTCTGTGGGCCGAGATCAAAGCAGGGGTCAATGGCGGTCTGTCCGGCATCCTTGGGCTTATCGTCAATTTCTCACCCCTGGGCCTGTTTTACCGCGCCTTCGCCGGGGTGATGAGTTATTTCGGGCTTGAACTGCCGGGAAAATTCAGCGAGTTCGGCAGCATGCTCATCAGCGGCCTGGTGAACGGTATCACTGGGATGGCCGGCAAGTTGAAAGAGAGCGTGCTGGGCGTTGGTTCGTCGATCAAGGGATGGTTTACCGACACCCTGGGCATTCAGTCGCCAAGCCGTGTGTTTATGGGGTACGGCGCCAACCTCAGTGAAGGCGCAGCCCTAGGTATTACCGCGCAGTCGGGCCTTGTGCGCCAGGCAGCCCTAGCCATGGCGGGGCAATCGCGGGTCGATCTGGCACCACCCAACCCGGCAGCAGTGTCCATGGCCAGCATGATGGGTGGCGGTGCGGCAGGCGGAAAAATGGAGTTCCATTTCTCGCCGCAGATCAACGTACCGGCCGGGGGGGCCGTGGCGGAACAGGTCAATCAAGGCCTACAGGCCAGCTACTCCGAATGGATGCGGATGATGGAGCGCTTCATGCACGACAAAAAACGCCGCAGCTTCGGCGGCCCGAACGAGGGCAGCTTCTGATGTTTGCCATCCTGGGTGATATCGAATTCACCGTGGCCGGTGGCATCAGCGGTATGGAACACACCGGCACCGCCGATTGGGCCGAGCATCCCCGTATCCAGGGCAAGCCGTTGCTGGAATGGATCGGCGAGGGCCTGGACGAATGCAATCTGACCATTGAGTTGCACCCGGTGCTGGGCGATCCCGAGGCGCGCCTGCGAGCGTTGCGCCAGGCCAAGAGCAAGCACGAGCCGCTGGCGTTTGTCATGGGCAGCGGCGAGTACCTAGGGCCGTATGTGATTACCCAGGTCGGTAACATGATTCGCCGCGCCACAGCCGTCGGGCAGACCGTGGCAGGCACCGTGCAAGTGAGTTTGCGGGAATACACCGGGCTCTTCACCCGCAAGGTACTGCGGCCTGGGTTGGTGGATTCAGCGTTGAACGGGACCTCGGCTGCCGTTATTGGCTCCCCAGGTTTGATCTCACGTTTTTTGCCTACGCCGAGCACGACCCAGTTGGTTATCGGCCATGCAAAATCGGCGAGCAACATCCTGCGCGCAGGCCAAAACCTCTACGAAAGCCTCAAAAACGGCAACGCCTCGACCATTCTCGGTCAGGTCCCCCAGTTGCTTGGGGTAACGGCGCGGACACTGCAGCCGCTGCAAGGGCTGGCGAACGCCGCCGGGCTGCTCGATGACGGCGCCGACCTGACGCGGCTGGGCGAAGTCGTGCTGGATAGCGTCATGGGGGCCCGATCCAGCCTGAGCCCGGTGGACATTGGCAATATCGTCGAGCGCTTCGGCGCGTCCTATGCCGCCCTCAACCAGGCCGCCAGCGTGATGGACAGCGCCGGTCCACGCCTGGCCGGTCTCGCCGCCGACGTCCTAGTACGGAGGGCCTGATGTTCATTACCCATGTGACGACCGAGGGTGAGCGTTGGGACCAGTTAGCCTGGCGCTATTACGGTGACGCGTACCGGTATTTACCCATCGTCGAAGCCAACCCGCATGTGCCGTTGACAGGCGCTTTGCCGTCCGGGTTGACCCTGGCCATCCCGTTGCTGGAATCCGGGACCGTGACCGAGGATCTGCCACCATGGATGCGTTAATCCCCGCACAGGTGCCTGAGGCCCGTTTCGTGCTGACCTATCAGCAGCGCAATATCACGCGCAACATCAGCCTGCACTTGGAGTCTTTGACTTACACCGATTACCTGACCGGCCAGGCTGACAGCCTGGAGGTCGAACTGGAGGACACCGAAGGCAAGTGGCTCGGCGCCTGGTATCCGGGGCACGGCGACACGCTGACGCTGTCCATAGGCTGGGAGGGGTCGCCCTTGCGGACCTTGGGACGCTTTGAGATCGACGAGGTGGAGTTCCGCTGCCCGCCCTCGACGGTCATCATTCACGGGATCGGTACTGGCATTCACAGCGCGCTGCGCACAACGGAGCACCGCGCCTATGAAAACCTCACCCTCGACGCCGTTGCCAAGCAGATCGCTACGCGCCTGGGTTTGTCGCTGGTCGGCCGTATCGAGCCAATCAAGCTAGACCGCCTGACGCAGCAGGAGTCCGACCTGGCGTTCCTGCGCAACTTGGCGGAGGAGTATGACTACGCGTTCAAAGTCACGGGTAACCGCCTGGTGTTTCACGCGGTTAGTGATTTGGCCAAAGGCGTGGCAGTCGCCACGCATGTGCTCCAGGACCTGGCCAACGTGCAAGTTCGCGACCAGATTAAGGACGTGCCCAAGGCCGTGGAGGTCAAGCACAAGGACCCGGTCAAGAAGGGCCTGATCACCTACAAAGTCGTCAATAACGAGACCATCGCGGTGCCGAGCAGCGCCAGCAAGACCACCACCAGCGGCGACACCCGCAAGAGCCGCAAGCGCAGTGGCTCGGCGGAGGAGTCCAAAGCTAAAGCCAAGGCCGAGCTGGCCAAGGCCAACCGCGAGCGCACCACCGGCAGTTGGACGTCCATGGGGCGGCCTAACCTGGTGAGCGGCAATGTCGTGATGTTGGTCGCGGCGGGCAAGCTGGGTGGGAACTATCTGATTCTGTCAGCGCAACACCGTATGACCCGTAGCGGCGGCTATACCGCCGACACTGAGGTGTGCCGGGTTTCCGCGCCTTCGATTGGTTTGACGTTGGATAACAATAAGCCAGACCTAGCGCTTTCGACTTATGGCATCGAGCGCGAGGTGGTGGCGTGATGAGGGGTAAGGTGTATGGGCGTTGAGTTGGAGTATGGCGAAGTCAGCGCGGTGGATTATCAGGGTTGTCGCATTCGTGTGCGCCTGGATGGACGGGATGGTGTCGAGAGCTATTGGCTCAATGTGCCCCAGCGCAATACCCAGGGTGTGCAATGCCGCCCGATCCTACCTGAACTAGACGAGCAGGTGGCGGTGCTGCTCGACAGCGATGGTATAGGCGGGGTCTACTTGGGAGGGGTCTACTCGGTGGTAGAACCGCCTCCGGTCGTGGATGAAAACACCCACTATGTGCGCTTCAAGGATGGCACCGTGTTGACCTATGAACAGGCAAGCAGTGAAATGTCACTGGACTGCGTGGGGGCTGTGACCTTGAAATGCGCCAAAAACCTCGACATCCACGTTGGTGAGTCGTTGGTAATTAAAGCGCCTAAAGCGACTTTAGACATTCCACAGGTCACCTTGAACGGGAATCTGCAGGTGAATGGTGATATCAATGCCACTGGAAAAATACTGGACGTTGGTGGTAACTCCAGTAACCACAAGCATTAGCTACAGATCCCGTCGTTTGCTTTCCGGCGTCAAAAGTCGAATTTCTTCAAGCTCCTTATCGTCCGAGATGCAGTGCCGAACAGCAAGGTTAAGGAGTTTGAAAAGGATGATTGCAATGTCGGGCGTGTCATTCAAATGCAACGTTCCAGGATGAACCGACTCATTGCCGAATATGCGTATTGTGTCAAACGCTTTGAGGGCACGGCTTGGAAAACCAAGCTCGACTAGCTCGCCAATCATTTTGTGGATATCACCTTTTTCCCTTTTCAAAAGGATCAAGCAGAGCTGCTCAACACAGAGTCGCAGCAGCGCCGCTGCCGCTCGTGGTGAGACTTTGAAAACCTGCCGAGCTTCCTCAAAGACGAGTTTTACGTCGTCAGGCATGTCAGATTCCGCCATGGGCGCTACTGAGTCCGCAGGATAAACAAGGAACCCTTCTACAAAACCAGTAAATTCTCCTTCCTCTCCTTCAGGAACCCATAAGCAAATTTCGGTGCAAGTACAAACTGAAGTGTATGCAACAGTTCCTCGGTCACGCAGGGTTAAAGGCGCCCACTTCATGTGCGACAAAGCTTGGCAGTACGGGCACGAAAAAGTCGCACTTTTAAAGCTAGGGGTCACATATTGCATAACGCACTCCAAGGTTTTGCTCACTATAGATAACGCCGCTTTCGTTTACACCTTCTTTAAACTTGATTAAAAGCCTTCGAGCTTGGCACCTACCATGATTTGGCGCATGACAACGCCAACTCCCTACACTCGCATTACCGCCGCCCACTGGCAGCCCGCCCTCGGCACCTCCGGCGAGGTGGTCGAGAGCCTGCGCGACATCGACCAGGCCATTCGCATCATCCTCACAACCCCCAAGAGCGCCGATCCGCACCGGCCGACCTTTGGCAGCGACATACACCTATATCTCGACTGGCCCGCCCACCGCGTCACACCGTACCTGGTGCGCGAGGCAGTAGATGCTATTGGCCTATGGGAACCCCGCGTCGCAGTGGTTCAGGTCCGCGTGCAGATCGATGCCGAGCACATCACGGTGCGCGTGCGCTGGCGGGTCGCTGATGGTGTCGTCCAGTTGACCGAGGTGCCCTATGCGCGAGCTGCCTAAACCCGAGTTCATTAAAATCGACCCGGCCGAGCTGGAGGCGCAACTGATTGCCCGGTATGAGAAGAAGTCAGGCAAAACGCTGTACCCTGCGCAGATTGAGCGTCTGTTCATCGACCTTATTGCCTACGCGACCACCCGGTTGCAGATGGGCATACAGAGCGCGGGCGAACAGCTCCTGGTGCGTTTCTCCCGTGGGCCGATCCTCGACTACCTGGGCGAACTGGTTGCCACGCCGCGGTTGCTAGCGAAATCCGCGCGCTGCATCTTGCGCTTCAAAATGCCATCCGCCGTTACCGCGCCCTTGCTGATTCCGGCCGGTATTCGGGTCAGCACTCAGGACGCCAGGCTTACCTTCACCACCGACCAGGACGTGGTGATCAAGGCCGGGCAAATCCAAGCCAGCGTCACCGCCACGTGCCTCACCTCAGGTGAGCAGGGCAACGGCTGGGCCGTTGGTCAAATTAGCGTGCTGGGCGCTTCACCAGCGGCAGGCCTGGTCGCCAGTAACACCACCGTCACTGCCGATGGCGTGGAGGATGAAGGCGACGACCGCTACCGCGAACGGATCATCCTGGCGCCCGAAGCCTTCAGCAATGCCGGCAGCCGCGCCGCCTACCGCTACCACGCCTTGGCGGTTCACCAATCGATCATTGATGTGGCGGTTCACGGCCCCGACGAGGGCCAACTGGACGGCCATGTGGCCTTGTATCCGCTGACCGCTACAGGCCTGCCATCGGAAGATTTGCTTCAGCAGGTCAAAAATCAGGTCAGTGGCGAAAAGCTCCGACCTCTCTGTGACACAGTCCATGCACTGCTTCCAATAGAGGTGTCCTTTCAAATCAAGGCGCTCATCACGTTTTACGCTAATGCGGAACGTGCTGACGCGATGGCTGCTGCCCAGGCTGCGGCGGACGCTTACGCCGTCAACCTACGTGGCGGATTAGGCCGGGATCTTGTACCAGAGCAACTAACCGCAGCATTGCAGGTGACTGGCGTCTACCGAGCTGACGTGGAGTTGCCGGTACTTCAAGAGCTACAAGGTAATGAGTGGGCAAACTGCACCTCAATCGAAGTGATCGACGCGGGGGTGGCTTATGGCTGATCAGCCGCTAGCGCCTGCATTGGCCGGTGATGAACGTTTTGCGCTGCTCAGCGAACTGCTCGACGAAAGTCTTGCAGAGATCGATCTGAATGTGATGTTGGTGTATCTGATCGATTTGGTTAAACCCAAATTATTGCCTGTCTTGGCGGACCAGTTCTCGCTCTTAGATGAGGCCGCGTGGATGCTTGCTGAGTCAGAGGAAGCCAAGCGCAACCTGATCAAAAGCTCAGCTGAAATACATCGGTTCAAGGGAACGCCGTGGGCTATTCGCGAAGCCATTCGTGTACTGGGCTTTGGTGAAGTCAAGCTTCAGGAAGGCTTTAACGACCGCGTATACGACGGTTCATTCACCTTTGACGGTACCTACGTCCATGGCGCGCCTTCAGCCTGGGCGCTGTACCGAGTCTTTCTCCGACGCGTCATTACTAATGATCAAGCAGCGCTCCTGCGGCGCTTACTTCTTTCCGTCGCCCCTGCGCGTTGTCGTTTGGTGTCCCTGGATTACCAGTCGGCACCAATACGATACAACGCCGTCGCAAGGCATGGCGGTCAATACAACTACGGGAGCAGCTAATGGCCGACTTACCTGAATCAACCGAGTGGGTGCCGGGCATCTATCAGTTGGAGACGTCCGACCCCGTATTAGGTGGACCGGAGGGGATCTCCAACCTCCAGGCAAGGCAACTGGCAAGTCGAAGCCGTTGGCTCAAACTCAAGATTGATGGCTTTCTGAACGGCGATGAGGCGGTAGTTAAAGCTGACAAGCTTTCTAGAGCCAGACGGCTCTCGATATCGGGTGCAGCGACTGGGAGTGTGGATTTTGATGGCGGCGCGGATGCCGAAATTGCGATCACGTTAAAAGACAGTGGTGTAAAGGCTGGGACTTACACAAAGGTTCTCCTCAACGCCAAAGGGATTGCAACATCCGGGGACAGCCTTGCCGCAGCCGACATTCCAGATCTTGATTGGTCAAAAATAACCACCGGTAAACCAACAACGGCCAAAGAGTACGGTATTGAAATGGCATCCAAAGAGGATGCTGAGGCAGGAGCCGATAGTGAAAAACCAATGGCTGCTTTGCGGGTAATCCAGGCAATTCGTTCGGCCAAAGCTGTAGCGTCGGAACTGCTTCGGGGCGTGTTGAGAGTCGGTACTCAAGCGGAAGTCGATGCAGGTGGGCTTGATGATGTAGCGGTCACCCCTAAAAAACTCCGTTTGGGGTTCTCGATTATGCGCAGTGCTGCAGGCTACATCGTCTTTCCGACTTGGCTTGGAGGTTTGATCATCCAATGGTCTGCCGTTTACGTGCAAGCTGCGGATAACAATGCCAAATATCCCGCAAGTTTCCCCCTGGCTTTTCCGGCAACGGTACTGGGTATTACCGGTTCATCAGCGTCCGACGCTGAACACAAAACGCTAACCAGCGTAATCGGCAATTTGACTCCATCCGGCTTCAACGTCGCCTGGGGTAATTCCAATGGTACTAACGCTGGTATCCGTTACATCGCCATAGGGTTTTGAGCCATGTTGAAATATAGCCGTACTACAGGCAATTGCTATTTGGTTGGAATTAATACGTCGATACCCTCCGACGCGGTCGACCTCCCAGAAGAGCGATTCGTGGCGACCATCGGATCTCCCAAGGAAGGCAAACGAATCAGCCACGATGCTGATGGCCTACCGATTCTTATTGACGAGCTGCCGACGCCCACCAGCGTCCAACAGTTTTATACCAGCATTGATTCAGCGGCGAATGAAGCCCACGGGTTTATCGCTGGCGGCGCCTTACGTGCTTTGGAGTACGCGCAAACTGCTGAGCAAGCCGAAGCTTTCGCCGATGCTGGATATCCAAGCGACAACATCCCACCCCTGGTTGCCGCTGGGGCCGTCAATGGGCGGACGCCAAAAGAAGTTGCAGATGAAATCAGGGAAAAACATGCCCAGTACATCGAGAGAGTGTCGCGCTTGCGCACTGCGAGACTGGCAGGAAAGGAGCAGGTCCGTAGCCTCATCAAAGTCGGTGAGATTGTCGATGCGCTAGGTGTGGTTGAGCAAACACTGGCGGTTATCGAAGAGATAGCTTCTGAGGCCCGCGATGATCAAGAGTAGCTAATACGATTTAGACGAGGGCTGCCAGCCTAGGTGTACCAGCACCCGGACTGGCTGCCAGTCAGCAGATCTACCCTGCAAACCAGCCTAGGCCCTCCTGCTCACGTGAGCGTTGGGGAGCCTACCAGAAGTGCAAAGGGTTTGCAGATGATGCAAGAGATACGTTGTGGCAACTGCGGTCGGAAGCTCGCCGCCGTGCGTGGTTTCGTTGAGTTGCAAATTAAGTGTCCGCGCTGCCGGACACTTAACCATTTGAAGGCCGAGAGCCTCCCGACACCGCCATTGAGCGCTCAATGTCTTGAGGAGGCCACATGTCTGCGCAACCAATAATCCCTTGGATGGGAGGCAAGCGTCGTCTTGCCGACCGCATTTTCTCTTTGTTTCCGGCCCATAGTTGTTACGTGGAGCCGTTTGCGGGCGGCGCAGCGTTGTTCTTCCTGAGACCGGTACCTGCAGACGTTGAGGTGCTGAATGACGTCAATGGCGATCTGATCAACCTCTACCGGGTGGTCCAGAACCACCTGGAGGAGTTTGTCCGGCAGTTCAAATGGGCATTGTCGAGTCGTCAGGTATTCAAGTGGTTGCAGATGACTAGGCCAGAGACGCTCACTGATATCCAGCGGGCTGCCAGGTTCTATTACCTACAGCAGTCCGCCTTCGGCGGGCGTGTTGATGGCCAGACATACGGAACGGCAACTACGACACCGCCAGGACTCAATCTACTACGCCTGGAGGAAACGCTATCCGCTGCACACCTACGTCTTAGCAATACCTATATAGAACACATGGGCTGGCACGAGGTGATGACAAAGTACGACCGGGAACACACGCTGTTTTACTGCGATCCTCCGTACTGGCAGACCGAGGGGTACGGTGTCTCATTTGGCCTGGAACAGTACGAAGCCCTGGCAAAGCTCATAGGCGAGCTTAAGGGCAAGGCGATTATCAGTCTGAACGACCATCCAGACATTCGGAGGGTGTTCGCTGGTTTTCACATAGAGACCACCGACATCAAGTACATCGTCGGTGGTGGCAAAGGGAGTGACGCGAAGGAGGTACTGATCTTCAGCTGGGATACTCAGGCTGAACCTGCTGGCCTGTTTTGATATTCTGTTGCAACAGACGCAAAAGAATCTGACGCCATTTATCTCAGATTAGAGCGCGAGTTTTTCGCGCTCGGCATCACCCAGTTCCAGCACCTCAATATCCTCCCCCTCCTCCTCCAACCCGCCCCCGCTACCCACCCGATCCCCCGGCTGATACTCCCCCATGAAAAAGTGAATCCGCTCCGTCACCGACCCTGGGCTCATGAACGCCGCGTAAATCTTCTCCACCTGCCCCACGCGGTAGCCGGTCTCTTCTTCGGCTTCCAGGCGAATGCGTTCTTCGGGGCTGGCGTTATCCAGCAAACCCGCCGCCGCTTCGATGAGGTAGCCGTGGTAGTCGTTGACGAACGTGGGCATGCGGAATTGGCGGATCAGCAACACCGTGCGCTGATCGCGGTTGTACAGCAAGATGGTGGCGCCATTGCCCCGGTCGTACACCTCGCGGGTCTGGTGTTGCCAGCTGCCGTCGCGGCGGCGCAGGTCGAAGCTGTATTTTTTCAGCAGGTACCAGTTGTCCGAGAGAGTTTCTTCGGCGGTGATGCGCACGGGGCTGTCGGTCATGGTCGGGGCTGTGCTCCAGGAGTGGTTGAGTCTTGCTGTGCTCGGCCGCCCACCCTAACAACCCCGGCACGCATTGTTCAATCCTGTAACACTTTGCAAGCAATCCCCGTTGACGACTGTCGAATTAATTCCTGCCTGCATGGGGCTTCTGTTAAAACCCCTGCTTCACCTTTGCCCTGGA
The DNA here is from genome assembly GCF_050432925.1 of Pseudomonas sp. 18175. Classification (NCBI taxonomy): domain Bacteria; kingdom Pseudomonadati; phylum Pseudomonadota; class Gammaproteobacteria; order Pseudomonadales; family Pseudomonadaceae; genus Pseudomonas; species Pseudomonas sp. 18175. Next base: position 45,961 of record NZ_JBKFTO010000033.1, read on the forward strand.
ACCTTCATGCCTTCACGTTTTCTCTCACGCCTGAGCCTGCGCTGGTTTCCCCTGTTGTGCATGGCGCTGTTGATTGTCGGCTTGCCGGTGGGTTGCGCCGTGTTGCAGCACAAGGAGCGCGAACTGGTGTTTCGCATCGAGCCGGGCACCGCCGGTTGGTACACCGGGTTGCCCAAGGCCGTGCAAGAGCTCGAACTCAAGCCCGCCAGTTTCAAATCGGGGCAGAACATTCATGGCTGGTGGTACCCGGCGGACAAGAAGGACGCCCCGGCGATCCTCTACCTGCACGGTGTGCGCTGGAACCTGACCGGGCAGTTGTTTCGCATCGAGCAATTGCATGCGCTGGGTTATTCGGTGCTGGCCATCGACTATCGCGGTTTCGGCCAAAGCCACGGCGAGTTGCCATCGGAAACCACGGTGTATGAAGACGCCCGCATCGCCTGGGAACGCTTCCAGCTGCTGCAACCAGACCCCACCAAGCGCCTGATCTACGGGCACTCCCTGGGCGGCGCAGTGGCCATCGACCTGGCGGCGCAGTTGGGCAAGCAGGTGCCACTGCCGGTGCGTGGGCTGGTGATCGAGTCCACCTTTACCTCCCTAGCCGATGTCGCCACCGCCGTGGCGAATACCTCATTGCCCGTGCGCTGGTTGCTGTCGCAGAAGTTCGATTCCATCGACAAAATCGGCGGTATCCATATGCCGCTGCTGGTGGTACATGGTCTGGACGACCGCTATGTGCCGCCGCGTTTCAGCCAGCAATTATTCGAAGCCGCCCAGGAGCCCAAGCGGCTGTTGCTGGTGCCCGGTGCCAGCCATAACAACAGCATGAGCCTGGCCGGTCGCAGTTATGGCCAGGCGCTGGACAACCTGATGCGCGCAAAGATGCCAGCACAGGTTGTGACGCACTCCACAGGCCGCAACGGCGAGTCTTAAAAACGCTTTTCGGCACTGGGTTCGCGCTTGCGTGTCAAGCGCAAACCCTGCCCATACTGGCCCGCGCCGGCAGTTGATCAAATATTAACCTTTGGTTAAATCGCCATAGCCACCGGGGTCTCGCAAAGTTATCCACAGAGATACCCACGGTTTTCGTGGACAACTCTTTTTAAATTTTTACGATTTTTTTGCTCAATAAACGGTTTCAGGAAATGTGCCGGGCAACAAAATCTCGCGATTCACATCACGTATATCGTTATACCCACACAGCGCCATCGACACGTCCAGCTCACGCGCAATGATCTCCAGCGCCTTGGTCACACCCGCCTCGCCCAACGCGCCCAACCCATACAAATGCGGTCGGCCGATCATGGTGCCCTTGGCGCCCAACGCCATGGCCTTGAGCACGTCCTGGCCAGAACGAATGCCCCCGTCGAGCCACACCTCGATGCGCTCACCCACCGCCTCCACGATCGCGGGTAGCTGGCTGATGCTCGACGGCGCACCATCGAGTTGGCGGCCACCGTGGTTGCTGACCACCAGCGCATCGGCACCGGAATTGGCCGCCAGCCGCGCGTCCTCCACATCCAGGATGCCCTTGATGATCAGCTTGCCGCCCCAGCACTTCTTGATCCACTCCACATCGTCCCAACTCAAGCGCGGGTCGAATTGCTGGGCGGTCCAAGACGACAGCGAACTCATGTCCGCAACGCCCTTCACGTGCCCGACGATATTGCCAAAGCCACGTCGCTTGGTACCGAGCATGCCCTTCACCCAGCGCGGTTTGGTGGCCATGTTGAGGATATTCGGCAGCGTCAATTTAGGCGGCGCCGACAGGCCGTTGATCAAGTCTTTGTGACGTTGCCCCAGGATCTGTAGATCGAGGGTCAGCACCAGTGCATCCACACCGGCAGCCTTGGCCCGCTCGATCAATTGCTCCACAAACCCACGGTCGCGCATCACGTACAGCTGGAACCAGAACGGCTGGCCGACCTGTTCGGCGATGTCTTCCAGCGAGCAGATGCTCATGGTCGACAAGGTGTAGCGCAAACCGAATGCGGCAGCGGCGCGGGCGGTGAGGATCTCGCCATCGGCGTGTTGCATGCCGGCCAATCCGGTGGGGGCCAGGGCCACGGGCATCGCCATCTCCTGGCCGATCATGCTGGCCCGGATCGAGCGTTCATCGATATTGCGCGCCACCCGCTGGCGAAATTTGATCCGGGCAAAATCGCTTTCATTGGCCCGGTATGTGCTCTCAGTCCAGGAGCCGGAATCGGCATAGTCGTAGAACATCCGTGGGACACGTTTTTGCGCCAGCTTGCGTAAATCTTCGATGGTTGTGATCAACGGCATCTAGGTCACCTCTCCCTGAACTGAGGCCTGAGAGTAACCGTCCATCGGCCGTTCAACCAGCCATTGTGTTTAGAACGCCGGAGGAATAATCTCGCACAAACCCGCAAAAAGACGCATAACCATGCACAATACCCATAACGCCATCGACCTGCCTTCTTTGCGTAAACAGAAGATTTTGTTGCTGCTGGAGCGCGACGGCAAAGTCACCGCATCGGAATTGGTGGAGCACTTTGCCGTGTCCCAAGACACCATCCGCCGCGACCTGGGCGAACTCGCCGCTGCCGGCCTGTTGCAGCGTGTACACGGTGGCGCATTGCCCCGGCCCAAGGACACCGGCAAAGACTTTTTCACCCGCGTCGGCGAGACCAACGATGCCAAGCGCCACCTCGCGCAGCTGGCCGCTGATCGCGTTGAGGATGGGCAAATCGTGTTGTTCGATTCGGGCTCCACCACGCTGCAAATTGCGCAGTCATTGCCACGTTCGATTCGCCTGACGGTTGTCACACCGTCGCCGATGATCGCCATTGCCCTGGCCGATCATGCGCACGTGAAAGTGATCCTCGCCGGTGGCCAACTCAATCCCGCGACACTGTCCACCAGCGGTCAGGAAGCCGTGCGGTTGATTCAAAGTATCAAGGCGGATTTGCTGTTCACCGGGGTATGCGCGCTGCATCCCCAGGTGGGCATCAGCTCGCTGCATTTTGATGAAGTGGCGGTCAAGCAAGCACTGCTCGACAGTGCCTCACACGTGGTGGCAGTGACCATGGCCGACAAGCTCGGTGCGGTTGAGCCGTTTGTGGTGGCACCGTGTGAGCGTATCCACACGTTGATTACCGAGTGGCATGTGCCGAGTGTGGAGGCGTATGAACAGTTAGGGCTGGAAGTGCTGCGGGTAGAGGTGGAGTAGCGATAAGGCATCGACGACGGCGTGGCCGCTGGCGGTGTTGTCAAAAATGCACCAGGTGGGAATGCCCTCCTCAATTGAGCAGTGCAGCAATCGCCCGAAGGCTTGCACCCGCTGCGGGCCATACGCGCTGTGATAGATCCTCGGCGCGCCGTGCAGGCGCCAATAGCGCACGCCCTGCCAGCCTCCAGGCGCGTCTTCAGTGTTGATGGCCGGCGGGTCGGCAGCCACACGGCCGATGTGTAGATCCTGCAAAAGAGCTTGCGCCTCAAGCCAACTGGCATGACGCGGCTCCACCACCACCGCCCCCCATAGCGCTGTCGTAATGCATTCAAGAACGTGGCAGCGACAGCGGGCTCAAACGCCAGCGACGGCGGCAACTGCACCAGCAGGCAGCCGAGCTTTTGCCCCAACTGCATACACTGCTCGAGAAATTCGTCCAACGCTGTCTCGCAGTGCTGCAGGCGCTGTTCATGGGTAATGCGCTTAGGCAGCTTGACCGAAAAACGAAACCCCGGCGGCACACTGCGCGCCCAACGCTCATAGGTCGTCGGCAGGTGCGGGCGGTAAAACGAACTGTTGATTTCCACTGAATTGAACCGAGTTGCGTAGCGCTGCAAATGAGTGCCCTCCTGCGCAAACGCCGGCCAATGCTCGCGCGGCAAACTCCAGCCTGCGCAACTCACGTAAAAAGGCGTCGTCAAAACAGCACCTTGGCCGCATCACGCATGAAAATCTCGATGGTCTTGGGCCCTACGCCGTCAAATTCCCCCAAGCGCTTTTCGAATGACTGGCGGTCCTCGCTGACGTCGCGTATGCGTGTGATCTTGCCTGCGTAGTCGGCATTGAGCTTGGCGCTCAGATCAAGCAGACGCTGTGCGGTGGACTCGTCATAACGCACGTAATGGGCACGCCCCAGCATTGAAACCAGTTCCCTTGACGTGCAGTGCTGGAGCTTGCGCGGGGTATCGCGGCCCTGTTCCTCGACGATCACTCTGTACGCCTGCGCGGCGATGGGCGCTTGAATGCGCTTGCCCATCAGGAAGCTGGCAATAAACCACTTGAACAGACTGCTCTCATCATCGGGCTTGAGTGCGATACCCAATTCAGATGCCGTAATCGACTTGGCCATCGTCACAGGGCCTGAGCGCAGTTGATATTGAATGAAACGTCGTGGGCGTTCACTTATCTCTCCGAACCGTTCACCTATGTAGCAGAGGCCACCGAATATCGATAGTTCAAGGAATCTGGGCGGCTACGCCGTTGGCGAGAAATGCACAAATTAAATTAAACCTTTCACCCTGCGCCCGGCTCAACTCTCAGGTAACGGCACTTCGCCAATTTTACGGAGATCCATCATGAATACGCTGATGATGAAAAAACTGGGCCTGGCTTTCGTATTGGCCGCCGGCTCGATTTCTACAGCCATGGCCGCCACCTCCAACAGCTTTGTCGATGACGCTGCTCAAGGTGGAATCACCGAAGTAGAGGCCGGCAAGCTGGCCCTCGAAAAAAGCAGTTCGGCGGACGTGAAGGCGTTTGCCCAGCACATGGTCACCGACCATACCAAAGCCAATCAGGAACTGATGGCGCTGGCGAAAAAGCTGGATATCGAAGTTCCGGATGACGCCGCCCTGACCGATAAGGCCAAAAAAGCCATCCTGGAAATGCGCGATGAATCCTTCGACAAGGCCTATGCCAATAACCAGGTGGCTGCCCACGAAAAAACCGTCGAGCTGTTCCAGAAAGAGGCTGCTTCTTCGGACAACGCAGAGCTGAAGGCCTTCGCCACCAAGACCCTGCCAACCCTTGAAGCCCATCTGAAAATGGCCAAGGAACTGCAAGCCAAACACGACCATTAATTCACCCCTCGTACAAGGAGACTCTCGATAATGAGCTCGCAACTCAACGGCAAGAAAATCCTGGTCATCACTTCCAATACGGGCATTGAGCGCGACGAATTGCTCAAGCCCCTGGAAGCGCTGCGAGGTTACGGCGCTACCGTCACCCACGGTTCGAGTGACGGCGGCACCACCCAGACATTCGTTGGCGATACGGAAAAGGACCGCACGGTTGAGTCCGATGCCAAGCTGTCTGACCTCAACGGTGCTGATTTCGATGCACTGGTGATCCCCGGCGGCACCGTCAATGCCGATACCCTGCGCCAGGATGCAGCCGCGCTGAAGCTGATCAATCAGTTTGTGGCGGCGGGCAAAACCGTGGCCGCCATCTGTCATGGCCCGTGGACGCTGATTGATGCAGGCGTGATCAAGGGCAAGACCTTGACCTCTTACAAAAGTGTGCGCATCGACCTGGAAAACGCCGGTGCTGCCGGTTGGGTGGATGCCGAGGTCAAGCAATGCCAGGCCAACGGCTGGACCTTGATCACTTCGCGGACGCCGGATGATTTGCCGGCGTTCAACGAAGCCATTGCCAAGGCCGTTGCAGGCTAATCTGCCGGGCAAAAAAACAGGCGCCTGCAGGGCGCCTGTTTTTATTCAGCCTAAGCGTCAGTTGCGACGATGTTCCGGCATTTCACGCTTTGGCCCAAACATAGCCCACGCAATCAACCCGAACAGCGGCACAAAAATCAAGATAACCAGCCACAACCCCTTGGTCTCCCAGCCACTGGTGCTGCGCAACACCACGTTGATCGCCCACAGTTCCAACAGCAGCAAAATCACTGCCAAACCTATCCAGACGTAATGTAATTCCATGGTTCACCTCCTGAGGTCTTAACAGTTAGGTCAACCAATTCAGCCGAGGGTTCATTAAAAAGTGCCGGGGCATTTTTTAGCTGTTGTACTGGCTGTGCGTAATGCACGTCATGAGTGTTGAGACCATGCAAGCTGCACGACACACTAGCCTCCAGGTACAGCGCATGTGATTGATTCGAAAGGTAAATGTTGAATCGCTCAACTTGGTACAACTGATGCAGGTTCAACCATGAAGATACTGTGAAGAGGCGCGCATTCCGACGCACCCGCCAGCTCTGCATGAGGACTACCCATGAATGCCATCGACCTGCTCAAAGCCGACCACGAACGCGTCAAGGCCCTGCTGACTCAATTGAGTGAATCTACCGAGCGCGGTGTAAAAAAACGCACCGAACTGTTGGCCAAGCTGGAAGCAGAAATCAGCCTGCATACCAGGCTGGAAGAAGAAATCCTTTACCCGGCCTTCAGAAAAGCCGGCGGCAAGGAGCAGGACATCATGTACCACGAGGCCAAGGAAGAACACCGTACCGTTGACTCACTGGTACTACCGGACCTGAAGCAAACCGAGCCGTCGACTACCGAATTTTCGGGCCGTGTCAAAGTGGTAAAGGAATTGCTGGAACACCACATCGAGGAAGAAGAAACCGAGATGTTCCCCCAGGCGAAAAAGCTCCTCGGCAAAGCGACGCTTGATGCCTTGGGCGCCGAGATGGAAGCCATGAAGGCGGCCCATAAAAAGCAGCAAGCGACCAGACCCGTTGCAGCTTGATGATGGCACCTGCGAAGCCTGATGCAATTCGGGCTTCGCAGTCGTAGATGGATTGATCCAAGAGTTACCGGAGGCAGCCCGGGCCAGGCAAGGGAATGGGCGACCAACCGTTTATGCGGCCTCGAACGTCCAGGGCGCACCAACCGAAATCCCACGGCAAGGGTGGTAACTGCGGTTGCTCATCCGCCGTCAGCTCAGCGCCTTTCCAATCAAACACCCTACCCCCTCGCCAGCCCAGGGCAATGCCTTGCGAGTGGCTGTCATCTGTATCGATCCAGCGTGCAGCGGCTGCCGCCATCAAAGACTCAATCGTTTCGTCATTAATCTGCGAGCGGTACACAGAGCCCAGCAACCAGCGACACACGTTAAGGTGATAGGTCCAATTATGGGGCGGACGGTTGCGATACGCCCAGGTCATGAAACTGCGAAACAGGTTCAGGCCCTCGGGCGGGTCCAGCTTGAGCAACGCCGGGCAGATATCGAACAGGGTGTGCCAATACGGCAACAGGCGCGCATCCAGGTGCACAAAGCAGCGGGAGTTGCTGGGGTAGTCAGGCAGCGAAGGTTCGGCGCGCAGGCGACGGGACGCCTTGCTGACCAGGCGGCTGGCGCCTGCAGGCAATACAGAGTTCATGAAACGCTCTCACAGTCGTGACGATAGAACGCCTCCTGGTCTCAGGAGGCCCATGGCACACGTCAGGCTGCGGGGGAAGCGCGGGGGTTGGCCGAGGGCCAGGAGTATCGCGGCGGCGCCTTGTTGCGCCGCTCATGGGCCGCACGCGGGGTTTGCCCAAGGCCCAGCAACCAAGCCAGGCCGATCAAAAACACCAGGGCGACGGTCAATGCGTTGCACACCGGGCAGGCAAAGTAGTTCGAGATGTTGCTGGAAGCGGGGCTACCCAACCCTTTGTCGGAAAGTGGCGCCTGCTTGCCGTCCACCGAACAGAACGCGCCACCGATGCCATTGAGCACCTGCCCCGTCATCTGCCCATGCCCCAAACCACAGACAAACAGGTTCATCAGCACGCAAAAGTACAGGGCCCAGGCGATCAGCGAACGGTCGGGGTGGCTCAATTTCATGGCGGCGACTCTACCATCCCCGGCGCTCCAAGATGAAGCACGGCGCGCCCCTGTGGCAGAACGTCGCACGTTACGCCGGGCGTTCAGGGTTGGTAGACTTTGCGCCCTCCTCGTTACTCCTTTTCCAGGCCTGCGTGTTTGACTTCACACAATGCCGGCGTTTCACAGGATGCACAGTTGATGAGTACGTTATTCACCCGCCGCAAGGTCCTGACCGGCATGAGCCTGTTGGGTCTGGGCCTGCTGGCCGGTTGTGACAGCAGCCCCAAGCTTAACTTCAAGTACGGCAAAGACTTGAGCGACAAGATCATGGGCCGCACCTTCAAGCTCAAGAACACCGAGGGCGACACCGTCACCCTCAGTTCCTACCGTGGCCTGATGCCGGTGGTGTTCTTCGGTTTTACCCAATGCCCGGCCGTGTGCCCCACCACCCTGGCCCGCGCTGCGCAGGCCAAGAAGCTGATGGGCCGCGACGGCGAGATCATGCAGGTGATCTTCATCACCCTGGACCCGGAGCGCGACACCCCGGAGATTCTCGACAAGTACGTCAAAGCCTTCGACCCCAGCTTCGAAGCGCTGTATGGCACCCCGGAAGAAATCGCCGTGGCCGCCAAGGAGTTCGGGATCTTCTATGAAAAGATCCCCGCGGGTGACACCTATACCCTGTCCCACACCGCCACCAGCTTTGTGTTCGACACCCGTGGCAACCTGCGCCTGGGCCTGCAAGCATCCCTTACCGCTAAAGAGTGCGCAGAAGACCTGCTCACCGTTATGGAGGTCTGTTAATGACTGCCGTTCAACACCTCAAGCGCCTCACCTTCGGCCTGACCCTGCTGGGCCTTGCGGCGCACGCCAGCGCCCAGGTGCAGGTGACCGATGCGTGGGTACGCGCCACCGTGCCGGGCCAACCGAGCAGCGGCGCGTTCATGACCGTCACCGCCGACAGCGACAGCAAGCTGCTGCGCGTGGCGTCGCCGGTGGCCAAGGACGTGCAGATCCATGAAATGAGCATGAAGGACGACGTGATGCACATGGGCCCGGTCGACGCAGTCGCCCTGCCCGCCGGCAAAGCCGTGACCCTCGACCCCAACGGTTACCACGTGATGCTGATGGGCCTGACCGGCCAGATCAAGGAAGGCGACCAGGTGCCGCTGACCCTCACCGTGGAAAACGCCAAGGGCGAGCAGCAGTCGATTGAAATCAAGGCACCGGCGCGTGGGCTCGATGGCATGGACCACAGCAAGATGCATTGAAGCGCTCAAGCCCAACACCGCTTCTGTGGTGAGCGGGCTTGCCCCGCGCTGGGCTGCGAAGCGGCCCTAAAACCTTACACCGCCGAATACCTGACACAACGCGGCGTTCTTATTGGGGCCGCTTCGCAGCCCAGCGCGGGGCAAGCCCGCTCACCACAAGCAAGCCCGCTCACCACAAGAATGTGGCGCAGGCAAACCGGCCTAACGAACTTCACAGTCAACCGTATTGGACTTTGCCGGGGCACTGGCACCGACGGTCGGCGTAGGCAAGCTGAACGCGNAAGAATGTGGCGCAGGCAAACCGGCCTAACGAACTTCACAGTCAACCGTATTGGACTTTGCCGGGGCACTGGCACCGACGGTCGGCGTAGGCAAGCTGAACGCGGGTGGCAACGTGAACTGCAAACCCGGGTTGGCAGGCACCACCACTGGCGGCTTCGTAACATCTGCCGTGAAGCCAAATTGCCCGGCCGTAAAGCTCTGCGAACCGCCCTTGTTCGAAAGGCTGATAGCACCGTCGATCACCGACACATACAACCCTGGCGCCAAGCCTGGCGTTGAAGGCGACACCGGCCCCGGCACCGTGAGCGCCACAAACGACGACCCCACCCACGACTCGACCCACGCCACCACCGCGGCCAGGCGATAGGCATAGCGTGCAGACACGGTTTCAACAAACGCACCCACCACCGAGTCATTGCGCCGGGCCGCAGACGCCAACCCCAACGCCAGGCTGTTCAAGCGTACCGAAGGACGCATCGCTACAGCCGCCTCAGGCTGGTACTGCACCACCACGCTCGCCGCCTGCAAACCAATGCGCCCGGCCGGGGTGATCAACGTGGCGCGTTCCGGGCTGCGCTTACCGAGCGAGCCGGCGTCCGAACGCAGGCTGCCTTGCTTGAGCGAGAACACCACTTCATCGCCCGCAGGCAACGTCGGCTCGTAGGTAAAGGCGTCCACACTCACGGCGGTATTGGGTTGCAACGTCAGCAGGCTGTCGTCCTTCAGGCGCACTTGTGCGTAGCCCTTGCCTTGGGTCGACAAGGTATCGCCGACTTCCACCGCCGACTGCACGCCCAATATGCGCACGCTGCCGTCCGCCTTCTTGACGAACAGTGGCCCGCTCAACTGGGCCACGGTGCCGACCACGGGCGCGGCCTGGACCCACGCCGCCGCACTGAGCAGCAGCATCAACAGCAGCGGCTTAGTTGCAGTACATTTTCTTGGCTGGTTCATTTTTGGCTACGCTCGGTTCAGAAAGGGAGGCGTCTTTGGTGTCGGTCTCGGGCTTGGTGGTGGTGCTGTCCGGACCGGGAGCGGCAGTGTTAACGGCGACATACAGCTGGTTGCTGGCCGCTTGCACAGGCTTGACCGGCTCACTCGCGGTCGGCGGTGACAACACTTGGCACAGGGCCGAATTCGGCGCGATCGTACAGATATCGGCCGAAGGCGACGGGGCCTCAGACGGCGGCGTCTGCACGGGCGGCCGGTCGACATCGGTGATGGTCAGGCGCCCGCCCGCGGTGGGCAGCCCTTCGGTGAATACCTTGCCGCTGCCGCTGGCCGTGCCTGCGCCGTTATGGTTGGCGGCCAAGGTGATGTCGCCGCTGAAACTGATCAATGAATTGACGTTGATATTGTTGCCCGCCTGGGCCGTCAAGCTGACACCGCTGTTGCTGTTGGCGACCCCGGTATAAAACGTGATGTCATGGGTGGCTTGCAGCAACACGTTGCTGGTGGCGTTACTCAACAGGTCGGCATCGATCTCACTGTCGGTGCCTGGGTTATTGGCAAACGCCGACACATCCCCCAGGGAGGCCGAAGGCCCGCTGAGAAACGACGTGACCAGGATGTTCTCCGGGTCCAGTTGCCAGGTGCCCATAGCGCCATGACTGGCGCGGGTGTCCACTTTCGCCCCCGCCACATCCAGGAAATGCCCGGACGTCTCGACAAATCCACCTTTGCCCGATGCCGCCCCGCCACGCGCCGACAGCGTGCCATATACCCGCGTGGTGTCGTTGCCCCACACGATGATCTTGCCGCCATTGCCGCTGGCCAGTGCATCGGCGGAAATCTGCGCGTCCTTGCTCACGTAGCTTTGCTTGGCATTGAGTACCGCCGGGTTCTTGCCCTGGTAGTCACCGCCCACCAGCACACGGCCACCGCCGCGCTGGCCACTGGCGTCGATACGCGCATTGCCCATCACCCCGACCTGTTCGCCGAGCACCTGGATATCGCCCCCGCAATCCACGCCCGTAGCCGTCGTGCTGCTGCCGGCTTCAAGCAAGGTGGTGCGGCTGGACTTGAGCACCACCTTACCGTTCTGCCCCACCACCGCGCTGTTGGCATTCAAGGTGCCGCGCTGGTTGACCAGTGCGCCGTAGATACCGATGTTGCCGCCTTGGGCGATCACGGTGCCGAGGTTCAGGGCCTGGTCCTTGTCGGACGACACCACCACATGCATCCCCGGGTTGCTGGAGTCCACCAGTTGCACCGAATGCCCCGCCGCCAGCACGGTCTCGCCTTGAGGCGTGGTGATGATGCCGGTGTTGTTCACGTCCGGCGCAATCAGGTACACCTGCCCGCCGGAAGGCGTGGTGATCGCGCCCTGGTTACTCACTTGCCCGGCCAGGCCGTCGGCGGAAAAACGCCGGTTACCGGCCAGAAAGTCCGCGTTGGAAATCGCCAAGCTCGACGCCACCAGCCCCCCCACGTTGATCTGCGAACCGGCACCGAACACGATGCCGTTCGGGTTGATCAGGTACACCCGCCCGTTGGACTGCAACGTGCCGAGGATCACGCTAGGGTCCTGCCCGGTAATGCGGTTGAGCACGCTGCTGTTGCTGCTCTGTTGCAGAAACCGCACCAGCTCCCCTTGGGCAATGGAGAAACTCGACCAGTTGATGATCGCGTTGGGGCTGTTGGTGATGGTCAGCGTGTTGCCGTCCTGGGTGAACGTCACCTGGCCGTTGACGATCACTGGGTTGATCGGTGCGGCCGTGGCAAAGGACGCCAGCGCCATGGACAAGGCCATCAAGGTAAGTTTGATTTTCATGGCGCCCTCAATAGGCCAGGCTGAGACGGACATGCAGGCGATCATCGCCGCGCTGGGTTTCGCTGGCCTCAGCGTGCAACGCATGGCCGTAGTCCACTTGCAGGTTGAGGTTGCGCCGGTAAATCAGGCGCACGCCCAGGCCGGCGCTGCTCAGGCTGACATGGTCGAACTCACCCGGCAGCGCGTGGTTACGCGTGAGGTAGCCGGCGTCGTAGAACGCCAAGGCGCGGCACTGCCAACTGCCGCCCAGGCACAGCGGCGGCGTGTAGGCTTCCAGGTTGCCAACCACGCCCGAATCGTTGCTGACCTCACGCTCGCGGAACCCGCGCACAGAGGTCGCGCCACCCGCACCGAACTGCTCGCCCGGCACCAGGGCATCCTTGGTGTACTGGCCATTGAGCGCCGCACGCAATTGCCAGGCCTGAGGGAGAATCTGCGTGATGCTCGTCGCGAACTGCAGCGCCGTGTAGTCGTCGCGCGCATCGGCACGCGCCAGGTCGAAGTCGCGCTGCCCGCCTTTGGAACCACCGGGGATGTTGTGCAGCAACGACACGCCGACGTTGGCATCGCCATCCACCCGCACCCACGTGCCTTGGTAACCCAGGCTGATGGGGTGCACGGTGATGTCGTTGCCCAGTTGCACATCGAACAGTTCCAGGCTGCTTTTGTAGGCCTTGTAGTCCACGCCATACACCAGCTTGGACTGGTAATTGCCCACCGTCGCCAGGTTGTGGTTGTAGCGCGTGCCGAAAATCGTGCCCCGGCCACTCACCGCCAGGTCGAAAATACCCGCCGTGACGGTGCCGCTGTCCACGTCCGAATAGCTGGTGAAGAAGTCCATGGAGTCGCCCAGGCTATAGAGCGGCAAGTGGTAGCCAAGCCCATACACACTGACCCGCTCGGGTTTCTCCACAGTGGTGGTGTATTGCAGACTCATCACCTGGTCGCGGCCGAACACATTGGCGTTCTGCAGCACTGCACCGACATAGGTGCGCCCGGTTTCCTTGGAGCCGCTGTTATCGATATTGAGCGCCGCGTTCCACTCGGACTCATCGGTAACTTGCAGGTCGGCATCGACCGTGTCCACGGCATCGCCGCTCTTGAGCTTCATCACCGTTTGCTTGGTCGGGTTTTCGTTGGCCAATTTCAAACTCTTGGACACCGCCACCAGGTCCGGCGAGACGCCCTCCTGCAAGGCCGGCAGCGACTGGCGCACGTTGGCATCACTGAAATGCTGGTTGCCCGCGATAGCGACCTTGCCAATGCGCACCGGCACCACCTGGAACACCACCACGCCGCCATTCAACTCCTGTTCGGGCAGGTCGATACGCACCAGTTGAAAACCATGCTCATGGAACGTGGCTTCCAGCGCTTCCTGAGCCTTGGCGACATCACTGAACTCGCGCTGCGGGCCAATAAACGGCGCAACACTCTGCTCCAGCGCGGCAGCGGGCAACAGCGTATTGCCACGCACGTCGAAGCGGGTGATATCAAAACGTGGCGACAGCGGCTCGCTCTCGGCGGCCACCGCAAACGAGGTGCAAACCGCAAGGGAAGCGGGCACCAGCAACAGCATGAAACGGTCGATCATGGCTTGGCCCTTGGGCAGCGTGAAGGTTAAACGACAGACGCTGCGTGCCGAGCCAGCCGGAGGGAGACCTCCGTGCGCTGAGTGTAGCCACTATATTGCCATGTATAAATAGTTTGTTACATTGCCGGCAGGTGCTTAAACGACTCAGTGCACAATAAACAATGTTGCAGCGGTGTCGGTGGCTTTTGCTCTGGCTCTGGCTCTGGCTCTGGCTTTTGATCTTGATCTTAGGCGCCCCGTTAAACCACGCTGGCCGAACGCAGGCTTGAATCCGTGGGTAACCCGGCAGGACGCCGGGTTAGCCGCACTGGGCCAT
>NZ_JBKFTO010000034.1:0-59062 GCF_050432925.1 Pseudomonas sp. 18175
CTCGCGAATACGGAGTGTCAGTCACATAATTAGTTGGCTGACTCACCGCTTTCGCGAGCAAGCCCGCTCCCACATTTGGTTCTGTGTCTGGCCGTAGAGCGGATTACTCAGCTATAAGCCAATCCATCTGCCACCCACCCTGGGTCTGGCCAAGTTTTTTGGACAGCCACGGCAGCAGCTCACGCAACTCCTCCTCCAGCCCCCACGGCGGGTTGGCAATCGCCAGGCCCGAGCCCGTCAAGGTGTTCGGCGTGTCCAGCGGATGCACCAGCAACTCCACACGCAGCAACTTCGGCGCCCCCGTGCCAGCCAGGTCCTGGTAGAAACGGCGCAACATGCGCTGGTCCTTCACTGGGTACCAGATGGCGGCGACGGTCTGGCGCATGCGGCTCACGGCTTCCTTGAGGGAAGCGGCGCAGCGTTGCATCTCGTCGAGTTTCTCGAACGGCGGGTCGATCAGCATCAGTGCACGCTTCTCCGGCACCGGCAGCAAAGCACGCGGCACATGCCAGCCTTCGCCCAGGTGCACTTTGACGCGGCGGTCACCCTTCATGTTGTCCTTGAGCAACACGCCGTCTTCCGGGTGCTTTTCATTGAGCAACACACGGTCCTGCGGCCGCGTGAGGCGCCGCGCCAGTTCCGGGGAGCCTGGGTAGTAGCGCAACTGGCCGTCCGGGTTCATCTCGTGCAGCACACGCATATAGTCGGCGGTCAGCGGCGGCAGGTCGCTCTCGCCCCACAGGCGTGCGATGCCTTCCAGGTATTCACCCGTGCGGTTGGCCTGGTCGCCCTGCAGGTCGTACAGACCGATGCCGGCGTGGGTGTCGAGGTAGGCGAACGGCTGTTCCTTGCGCGACATCAAGGCGATGAGGCGGGTCAAGGTCAGGTGTTTGAAGACATCGGCATGGTTGCCGGCGTGAAAGGCGTGACGATAATTCATGGTTGCTCCTGCGCAGGGGGCGAAGTTTACCTTTTACGCAGGCTTTGGTGCAGTGCGGTGCTTATGCTTAAAGCGCAGGAACTTCGCTGAAAATGATCTAGCCGGTTATGTGGGAGCGGGCTTGCCCGCGATGCAGGCGACGCTGTATTACCTGCACACTGCGGCGATGCTATCGCAGGCAAGCCAGCTCCCACACTGTCCAAGGAGGTCAATAACAATCATGAAAGACGCCACCATCGCATTGCACCACGGTTTCAAATCGGACCCGACCACCAAGGCCGTGGCCGTGCCGATCTACCAGAACGTCGCCTTCGAATTCGATAACGCCCAACATGGCGCCGACTTGTTCAACCTGGACGTGCCGGGCAATATCTACACGCGCATCATGAACCCTACCAACGATGTGCTGGAGCAGCGCATTGCTGCCCTTGAAGGCGGTATTGCGGCGCTTGCCGTGTCAGCGGGCAGCGCGGCGATTCACTATGCGATCCAGACCCTCACCCGCGCCGGTGACAATATCGTTACCACGCCCCAGCTGTACGGCGGCACCTACACCCTGTTCGCGCACCTGCTGCCCAGCTTCGGCGTGGATGTGCGCTTTGCCCGCGACGACTCTGCCTCCGCCATTGCCGAGCTGATCGACGACAACACCAAGCTGGTGTACTGCGAGAGCATCGGCAACCCGGCGGGTAATATCGTCGACCTGGAGGCCTTGGCCAACGTGGCCCATGCCCGTGGCGTGCCGCTGATGGTGGACAACACCGTGGCCACGCCGATCCTGTGTAAGCCGATCCAGTTCGGCGCCGATATCGTGGTGCATTCGGTGACCAAATACATCGGCGGCCACGGCAATTCCCTAGGCGGCGTGATTGTCGACAGCGGCACCTTCCCCTGGACCGACTACCCGGAAAAATTCCCCGGCCTCAACAACCCCGAGCCGGCCTATCACGGTGTGGTCTACACCGAGAAATTCGGCCCCGCGGCCTTTATCGCCCGCGCCCGCACCGTGCCGCTGCGCAATACCGGCGCGGCGCTGGCGCCGATGAATGCCTTTTTGCTGCTGCAAGGCCTGGAAACCCTCGCGCTGCGCATGGAGCGCCACACCGAAAACGCCCTGAAGGTTGCACAGTTCCTGCAAGGCCATGCCGATGTGGAATGGGTGAGCTATGCCGGCCTGCCGGATCATCCGCACCACGCCCTGGCGCAGAAATACCTGCAAGGCAAACCCTCGGCGATCCTGTCCTTTGGCTTGAAGGGCGGCTATGCAGCCGGTGTGCGCTTCTACGACGCGCTGCAAATCTTCAAGCGCCTGGTGAATATCGGCGATGCCAAGTCCCTGGCCTGCCACCCGGCCTCCACCACCCACCGGCAGATGAACGAACAGGAACAGGCCAAGGCTGGCGTGAAGCCAGAGATGATTCGCCTGTCGGTGGGCATCGAGGCGATCGAAGACCTGATCGACGACTTGCAGCAGGCGCTGGGTTCAACTCAGCTCTGAGGCGAGGTAGCCGGCCAGCCCCTCAACGCTGGCCGCCGGGCTACGCGCAAAGTAGGCGACCTTGTGTTGCAAGGTCGTCGGCGTGAACGCGCTATACAGGTCGGGGCGCTGCTCTTCGAGCCATTGCAGCAGGTTGTCGATCAGGGTCTGTGGGGATTGCTCGGCCAACTGCCGGAGCAACGGCGCAGGTACCCGCCACCAAGGGCTGGTTTTTGCGCCAGTGATTGAGCCTGTTGTGACGCTCAGCGACTGGCCATTGATCAGATAGCGCAGGAATACCGGCAGCACCTCTCCCCCTATTTGCTGAATGATCGGCAAAAACTGCGTCCCGTCCCAAAAGCGCAGAAACACGTCCCGACCATCGGGCAGGTACACCTTGGTCAAGCCTTGCAGGTGCCCGAGCACGGTCTCCAGTGGGCAGGCCGATACGGCCAGCCACCCCCAATCCGTGGCGTGGGTGGAAGCGGCCCAATCGAGAAAAGCACTGCCCGGCTCGACGATGCCAACGTAGGGCATCACCTCGTCCCATGCCCCATAGGCCGTGCCGGCCCAGACAGGTTGCAAGGGCGCTCCGGCGGCATGAGCTCGCCAAGCGTGCAATGGCTTGGCGTCGCTGGCAGCCCCCAGGACGACAAAGATCTGTTCACCAGCCAACAAGGGTTCAAGCATCGACGTAAGTCCTTTTAAAGTGAAAATCAGGCGATCTTGCAAAGCCCGTTCTTGCAGCGTTCACACTCTTCGCAAAACGGCGCGCTACGCTTGAAGGTGGCCACTTGCAAGCGGCTCAGGGGGGCGAGCAACGTTTCGGTCAAACCGGGTATCAAGGGCGCAGGCGCACCGCCGAGCTCGATCGGCACGCTGCTGAAAATCCCGGCGGCAGAAATGGAAATCGAGTGCCCACCGGCCTGGATCATCACGCTGGCGCCAGCGTCGATCACCACGCTTTGCCCCGCGCCGATCTGAATGGCCCGCCCCACCGTCACCCGTTGGTCATTCAACACATCCTGAGTCCAGTTCCGCTGGGCATGCAGGTAGATTTCCTCGGCACCCTTGCGGTCTTCGATGCGCAGCTCGTTGTGGCCACCGCCACCGGGGCTGCTCCGGCTACGGAAAATGCTGCGGGTCTTATCCGCAGGCAGGTCGAGGGGGACGCGGGTTTCGGCGTTGGGCAGGCACCCCACCACCACGGGCATGTCCATATCGCCGTTGACGAACCCCACCAGCACTTCCATGCCCACACGCGGGATCAGCACCGCACCATAACGGTCATGGGCCCAGCCGCTGGCCACACGCAGCCAGCAACTGGAGTGGTCGCTGGGTTCACCGGTGCGGTCCCAGGCCAGTTGCACCTTGACCCGGCCGTACTCGTCACAGTGGATTTCACTGCCAGCGGGGCCGGTGACCACTGCGTTCTGGTAGCCCGCCATGCTGGGGCGCGGCAGCTCAGGCAGGGACGGACGGAAAATCACATCCCACGGGGTCGCCGCGAACTGATTGCGATAACCCTGGCGAAAATCCCCATCGGCCGCATCGATAACGGCCTCCTCCAGCACCTGAGGTTGTTTACCCTCATGGGTGATCTGGGTCACCAACCACAAGTCATTCCACTCTTCGCGCGGATGGCCGGACAATTTGAAGAAGCGGCCGCTGACCAAGGCCGGCTCGTCGCCGCTGCCATGGGCGATTCGATAGTCACTGCGGTGGCGCTCCAGCGCGCGTTGCGCAAGGTACTTGCCATGGGCCCGGTCGCTGAAATGGCCGGGGTAACCTTGCTCCTCGAGACGGGGCAACTGCTCGCTGGACACTGCGCTTTCCAGTTGCGGGCGCGGCTTGCGCAAATCGTAGTCGCGAAGGTTTATGGCCGTGGTCCGGGTTTGCAACTGCACTGCAAAGCCCTTGATCGCTGGCGTACCTGCGACCAACCCGGAACCTGGGGTGTAAGGGGTGGGCTGGTCGGTCTGTAGGAACACCGTCTGGTCATCACCAAATACCAACAGGTGCCGCTCTGCCGAATGTTGGAAGTGATAGTGAATGCCCTGCTCGGCACACAGCCGTTGAATGAACGCCAAGTCGCTCTCGCCGAACTGCACGCAATACTCGCGCTTGGGGTAAGTGCCGCTGAGCCGGAACTCGATGCAATCCCCCTGATCCACCAGCACCTGCTCAATGATCTGCGGCACCGTCTGCTGCTGGAAAATACGTTGGTGACTACGGTGTTTCAGATAAGCGAGTTGCGGCACAAGGCTGATCTGGTAACGGGTCAAACGCCGCCCGCAATCCCCCTGCGCCACCCGGTACACCAGACCGTGAACTCCACGACCTTGGTCATCAAAGCTTAGGTAGACCGGATGATGCAGCAGGCTTTCCAAGTCCAGGTCAGGCTGCTCGCTAACCAGCTCAAGGTCAAAACAGTAGGGTTGGCTGAGCGCTTCAGAACCTTTGAAGGTGTAGACCCTGAGATCGCTGGCAACCCCATCCAGGGTCAGATTGAAGGCACTTTGATTGGCAGGAGCGAACATCCGGTGTTTCTCTGCGAAGGGGTGAACGAGGGAGTCTGCATCAGCTCTGCGCCCAACTCAGCAGGCCGACAGCAAATCAGTAAAGGCCTACATGAAGCGTTCCCGAATCGTCATTTCCGTTCGTGGAAGCCAGTCCATTGTTATGCGTTTCTCAGGCAAACAATGGAAAGCCCATGACCACCCGTTACGCAAAAATCCTGCTGGTCCTCGCACTGGCGGCCTTCGCCGGTCTCGCAAGCATCAACAACCTCACTGACTACGGCTCCAACTTTGTATTCGTGCAACATGTACTGAGCATGGACACAACCTTTCCAGGCAATGCCGCCATGTACCGCGCCATCACCACTCCCTGGATGTGGCACGGTGCCTATTGGCTGATCATCGCCGGGGAGGCCGTCACGGCGCTGTGTTTGACCAGCGGTGCACTGGCGCTGTGGCGCGCACGGCACGGCAGCGGTGACACCTTCAATCGTGCGAAAAAACTCGCCACGTTGGGCCTCACCCTCGGCTTCGGTGTGTGGTTTTTTGGTTTTATGGTGGTGGGGGCAGAATGGTTTCTGATGTGGCAATCCCGGCAGTGGAATGGCCAGGACGCAGCATTCAAGTTCTACATGGCGATTCTGGGCGTACTGATTTTTGTGAATCAACCAGACAAGAACTGAACCCAAAAAAACGGCCCGCGCTCCAAAAGAGGCGGGCCGTTTTTCTTCAGCTGTACCAGCGCTTAACGCCAGCCAACTTACTTGTTGAGGTTGTAGTCTTTTTCCGCCGCATCAAAACGCTCGACCATACCCGCCGTCGGTGCGCCCAGCTTGCTCACGAAGTAGATCGCCAGGCTGGCAAAGATAAAGCCTGGGATGATTTCGTACAGGCCCAGCAATTCGAAGTGTTTCCACACGATCACGGTGATCGCGCCGACCAGGATGCCGGCCAGCGCGCCGTTGCGGGTCATGCCTTTCCAGATCACCGAGATCAGCACCACAGGGCCGAACGCGGCGCCGAAACCGGCCCAGGCGTAGCTCACCAGGCCCAGTACGCGGTTTTCCGGGTTGGCGGCCATGGCGATGGCGATCAACGCAACCAGTAGCACCATGGCGCGGCCGACCCACACCAGTTCAACCTGGGAGGCGTTTTTGCGCAGGAAGGTCTTGTAGAAGTCTTCGGTCAGGGCGCTGGAGCACACCAGCAATTGGCAGCTCAAGGTGCTCATTACTGCAGCCAGAATGGCCGACAGCAGTACGCCAGCGATCCACGGGTTGAACAGCAGCTTGGCCAGCTCGATGAACACACGCTCGTGGTTCTCGTTGACTGGGCCTGCCAGTTCCGGATGCGCCGAGAAGTAGGCGATACCAAAGAAGCCTACCGCCACGGTGCCGCCCAGGCACAGGATCATCCAGGTCATGGAGATGCGACGTGCGTTGGCAATCGACTTGACCGAGTCCGCCGCCATGAAGCGCGCCAGGATATGCGGTTGGCCGAAGTAACCCAGGCCCCAGCCCATCAGCGAGATGATGCCGATGAAGGTGGTGTTTTTCAGCATGTTGAAGTTGTCGGGGTTCTTGGCTTCGATGGCCAGGAAGGTGGTGTCGACGCCGCCAGTGGCCAGCAGCACGATGATCGGCGTAAGGATCAGCGCGAAGATCATCAGGGTGGCTTGTACGGTATCGGTCCAGCTCACGGCCAGGAAACCACCGACGAAGGTGTAGGCAATGGTCGCTGCAGCACCGGCCCACAGCGCGGTCTCGTAGGACATGCCGAAGGTGCTTTCGAACAGGCGGGCACCGGCGACGATGCCGGAGGCGCAGTAGATGGTGAAGAACACCAGGATCACCACGGCGGAGATGATCCGCAGCAGGCCGCTTTTATCTTCGAAACGGCTGGAGAAGTAGTCCGGCAGGGTCAGGGCGTCGCCGTTGTGTTCGGTCTGCACCCGCAGGCGACCGGCCACGAACAGCCAGTTGAGGTAAGCACCGACGATCAGGCCGATGGCGATCCAGCTTTCCGACAAACCGGACATGTAGATCGCGCCCGGCAGGCCCATCAACAACCAGCCGCTCATATCCGAGGCACCGGCCGACAAGGCGGTGACCACGCTACCGAGGCTGCGACCGCCGAGGATGTAATCGGAAAGGTTGTTGGTGGAGCGATAGGCCATGAAGCCGATCAGCACCATTGCTGCGATGTAGATCACAAACGTGATCAGGGTTGGATTACTAACGCTCATATGAGTGACGCCCTGGCTTTGTTTTTATGTAGCAGCGGTCTGTCAGACGGCCACCCACTGAAAGTAGGTAGACGTAACTGCGTGCCGCGCATTTATGACTGACGTTTCCCC
Source organism: Pseudomonas sp. 18175 (assembly GCF_050432925.1). Classification (NCBI taxonomy): domain Bacteria; kingdom Pseudomonadati; phylum Pseudomonadota; class Gammaproteobacteria; order Pseudomonadales; family Pseudomonadaceae; genus Pseudomonas; species Pseudomonas sp. 18175. The sequence goes on from NZ_JBKFTO010000034.1 coordinate 7,293, forward strand.
AGGAAAGCCGTCAGCCGATGAACCGACTCGTTGAGGTGGTTGCACCTTGGCCGCGAATGCTATTCAACAAAGCAAATAAGGTGCAACCAGTTTCTTGAGAATAAGTTGCACCCCGGTACCAATTACGGAAAACACCGCGTTTTTGCTCCTTTTCGGAGCAAGAACAGCCGATCTCAGAAGCAAATGCACCACCCTGAAGCGGATTCGGTCGAGGGTGCTTTTTTTTCATGCAAGCCTTCGAAAATTTCATGCATAAAAAGGGTTGCACCCGGTTGCACCTCTGTCAGCGCAAAGCTAATCTTGCCGCCAGCTGATGCCACTCGGTAGTGGCACCCATGAGGATAAGAAAATGGCGACGACCACCCTTGGGGTCAAACTCGACGACCCGACCCGCGAACGCCTGAAGGCTGCCGCGACCTCCATTGATCGCACGCCGCACTGGCTGATCAAGCAGGCGATTTTCAATTACCTGGAGAAACTGGAGGGGGGTGCAACCCTGACCGAACTCAATGGTTTGAGCAGCAAGGACGCTGACGACGCAGGCGAGGTCCAGACCGACCACGCCCACCAGTGCTTCCTGGAGTTCGCCGAGAGCATCCTGCCGCAATCGGTGCTGCGCGCCTCGATCACCGCCGCTTACCGCCGCCCTGAGCCGGAAGTGGTGCCGATGCTGATCGAACAGGCCCGCCTGCCGGCCCCGATGGCCGAAGCCACCAACAAGCTGGCCGCCTCGATTGCCGAAAAACTGCGTAACCAGAAGAGTGCTGGCGGCCGTGCCGGTATTGTTCAGGGCCTGCTGCAAGAATTTTCCCTGTCGTCCCAGGAAGGCGTGGCGCTGATGTGCCTGGCCGAAGCGCTGCTGCGCATCCCGGACAAGGGCACTCGCGACGCACTGATCCGCGACAAGATCAGCACCGGCAACTGGCAGCCGCACCTGGGCAACAGCCCGTCGCTGTTCGTCAACGCCGCCACTTGGGGCCTGTTGCTGACCGGCAAACTGGTCGCCACCCATAACGAAGCCGGCCTTACCTCGTCCCTGAGCCGCATCATCGGCAAGAGCGGCGAGCCGATGATCCGCAAGGGCGTCGACATGGCCATGCGCCTGATGGGCGAGCAGTTCGTCACCGGCGAGACCATCGCCGAAGCTCTGGCCAACGCCAGCAAGTTCGAAGCCAAGGGCTTCCGTTATTCCTACGACATGCTCGGTGAGGCTGCACTCACCGAACACGATGCGCAGAAGTATTTGGCCTCGTACGAGCAAGCCATTCACTCCATCGGCAAAGCCTCCCACGGCCGTGGGATTTATGAAGGCCCGGGCATCTCCATCAAGCTCTCGGCCCTGCACCCGCGTTACAGCCGTGCGCAGTACGAACGCGTAATGGATGAGTTGTACCCGCGCCTGCTGTCCCTGACCCTGCTGGCCAAGCAATACGACATCGGCTTGAACATCGACGCCGAAGAAGCCGACCGCCTGGAACTGTCCCTGGACCTGCTGGAACGCCTGTGCTTCGAGCCGCAACTGACCGGCTGGAACGGCATCGGTTTCGTGATCCAGGCTTACCAGAAGCGTTGCCCCTATGTGATCGACTACGTCATCGACCTGGCGCGCCGCAGCCGCCATCGTCTGATGATCCGCCTGGTAAAAGGCGCGTATTGGGACAGCGAGATCAAACGCGCCCAGGTCGAAGGCCTGGAAGGCTACCCGGTCTACACCCGCAAGGTGTACACCGATGTTTCCTACATCGCCTGTGCACGCAAACTGCTGTCGGTGCCGGAAGTCATCTACCCGCAGTTCGCCACCCACAACGCCCACACCCTGTCGGCCATCTACCACATTGCCGGCCAGAACTATTACCCCGGCCAGTACGAGTTCCAGTGCCTGCACGGTATGGGCGAACCGCTGTACGAGCAGGTGGTAGGCAAGGTTTCCGAAGGCAAGCTGAACCGTCCGTGCCGCGTGTACGCACCGGTCGGCACTCACGAAACGCTGCTGGCTTACCTGGTACGTCGCCTGCTGGAAAACGGCGCCAACACCTCGTTCGTCAATCGTATTGCCGACCAGTCCATCTCCATTCAGGAGCTGGTAGCCGACCCGGTAGCCAGCATCGAGCAAATGGCTACGCAAGAAGGCGGTTTCGGCCTGCCACACCCGCGTATTCCATTGCCCCGTGACCTGTACGGCAGCGAGCGCGCCAACTCGGCGGGTATCGACCTGGCCAACGAACACCGCCTGGCGTCGCTGTCCTGCGCCTTGCTGGCGACTGCCCACAACAACTGGAAAGCCACGCCGATGCTCGGTTGTGCCTCCAGCGAGCAGCCTGCTGCACCGGTCCTGAACCCGTCCGACCTGCGTGATGTGGTTGGCCACGTGCAAGAAGCCACTATTCAGGACGTGGACAACGCCATCCAATGCGCCATCAGCGCCGGTCCGATCTGGCAGGCCACCCCACCCGCCGAGCGCGCCGCGATCCTGGAACGCGCCGCCGACCTGATGGAAGCTGAAATCCAGCCGCTGATGGGCCTGTTGGCCCGCGAAGCCGGCAAGACCTTCGCCAACGCCATCGCCGAAGTGCGTGAAGCCGTAGACTTCCTGCGCTACTACGCCGTGCAGGCGCGTAACGATTTCACCAACGACGCCCACCGCCCGCTGGGCCCAGTGGTGTGCATCAGCCCGTGGAACTTCCCGCTGGCGATTTTCAGCGGCCAAGTCGCTGCAGCACTGGCCGCCGGTAACCCGGTACTGGCCAAACCCGCCGAGCAAACCCCGCTGGTGGCTGCACAAGCCGTGCGCATCCTGCTGGAAGCCGGCATTCCGGAAGGCGTGCTGCAACTGCTGCCGGGCCAGGGCGAAACAGTCGGTGCCCGCCTTGTCGGCGATGATCGCGTCAAAGGTGTGATGTTCACCGGCTCCACTGAGGTTGCGCGCCTGCTGCAACGCAATGTCGCTGGCCGCCTGGATGCCCAGGGTCGCCCAATCCCGCTGATCGCCGAAACTGGCGGCCAGAACGCGATGATCGTCGACTCCTCGGCCCTCACCGAACAAGTGGTCATCGATGTGGTGTCCTCGGCCTTCGACAGCGCCGGCCAACGTTGCTCGGCCCTGCGCGTGCTGTGCTTGCAGGAAGATTCGGCAGACCGCGTCATCGAAATGCTCAAGGGCGCCATGGCGGAATGCCGCCTGGGCAACCCGGAGCGCCTGTCGGTGGACATCGGCCCAGTGATCGACGCCGAAGCCAAGGCTGGCATCGAGAAACACATCCAGGCCATGCGCGACAAAGGCCGCAATGTGTACCAAGTGGCGATTGCCGACGGCGAAGAGATCAAGCGCGGCACCTTCGTGATGCCCACCCTGATCGAACTGGAAAGTTTCGACGAACTGCAACGGGAGATCTTCGGCCCGGTGCTGCACGTGGTGCGCTACAAGCGTAAAGAGATCGACCAGCTTATCGGCCAGATCAACGCTTCTGGCTACGGCCTGACCCTGGGCGTGCACACCCGTATCGACGAGACCATCGCCAAGGTGATCGACAACGTCCATGCCGGTAACGTCTACGTGAACCGCAACATCGTCGGCGCCGTGGTCGGTGTGCAGCCGTTCGGCGGCGAAGGCCTGTCGGGTACCGGCCCGAAAGCCGGTGGTCCGTTGTACCTGTATCGCTTGCTGTCGACGCGTCCTACGGATGCTATCGAGCAATCGTTTGTACGGGGCGACGCACTGGCCGCGCCAGATGTACGTCTGCGCGACGCCATGAGCCAACCGCTGAACGCCCTCAAAACCTGGGCTGACAGCAACCAGTTCAGCGACCTGAGCGCCCTGTGCAGCCAGTTCGCTGCGCAGTCGCAAAGCGGTATCACCCGCCAACTGGCTGGCCCGACCGGTGAGCGCAACAGCTATGCCATCCTGCCCCGCGAGCACGTGTTGTGCCTGGCGGAAGTAGAGGGCGACCTGTTGACCCAGCTGGCTGCGGTATTGGCGGTAGGTGGCTCGGCAGTATGGCCGGAAACCGAACTGACCAAGGCCTTGTTCCCACGCCTGCCGAAAGAGATTCAGGCGAAGATCAAGCGTGTTGCCGACTGGACCAAGGACGATGTGGTGTTCGACGCAGTCCTGCACCACGGTGACTCCGATCAACTGCGTGCGGTGTGCCAGCAAGTGGCCCAGCGTGGTGGTGCGATTGTCGGGGTGCATGGTTTGTCCCAAGGCGAGACGGCGGTTGCGCTGGAGCGTCTGGTGATTGAGCGGGCGTTGAGTGTTAACACCGCTGCGGCGGGTGGTAACGCCAGCCTGATGACCATCGGCTAACTGGCACAACGCGGTCAGAAATGTGGGAGCGGGCTTGCTCGCGAAAGCGGTGGGTCAGTCAACTAGTTCAGTGACTGACACGCTGCATTCGCGAGCAAGCCCGCTCCCACATGTGGACCGCGTTTATCTCCCCCATCCGCGTTTTGCAGCTCCATCACCCAGATCAATCTTGCTATCCACCCTCCATTTGCGCACTTAGACTCGGCCCTATTCCCACATAGGTAATCCGCCATGTCCGAGACGCTGCTCAGTTCCCGCAATCTGGCTTTCGAGCTGTACGAAGTCCTCGATGCCGAGGGCCTGACCCAGCGCGAGCGGTTTGCCGAGCACAATCGGGAAACCTTCGATGCCGCCATCAGCACCGCGCGCAGCATTGCCGAAAAGTATTTTGCCCCCCACAACCGCAAGAACGACGAAAACGAGCCACGCTTTGAGGACGGCAAAGCCATCCTGATCCCGGAAGTCAAACCGGCCGTGGATGCCTTCCTTGAAGCAGGCTTTCTCAATGCGGCACGCAGTTTCGAAGCCGGTGGCATGCAGTTGCCGACGTTGCTGTCCCAGGCGTGTTTCGCACACTTCCAGTCCGCCAATGCCGCGTCCACCTCCTACCCGTTCCTGACCATGGGCGCCGCCAACCTCATCGAAAGCTTCGGCACCCAGGAGCAGAAACAGCGCTTCCTGCAACCGATGATCGACGGCCGTTTCTTCGGCACCATGGCCCTGACCGAGCCCCATGCCGGGTCGTCGCTGTCGGATATTCGTACACGCGCAGAACCGGCGGCTGATGGTACTTATCGGCTCAAGGGCAACAAGATCTTCATCTCCGGCGGCGACCACCCGCTTTCGGAAAATATCGTACACATGGTGCTGGCCAAGCTGCCGGACGCGCCCGCCGGAGTGAAGGGCATTTCGCTGTTTATCGTGCCCAAATTCCTGGTCAACGACGACGGCAGCCTGGGCGAGCGCAACGATGTGTTGCTGGCCGGGTTGTTCCACAAGATGGGCTGGCGCGGCACCACGTCCACCGCGCTCAACTTCGGCGACAACGGCAACTGCGTCGGCTATCTGGTGGGCAAACCGCACCAGGGTTTGAGTTGCATGTTCCAGATGATGAACGAGGCGCGTATCGGCGTGGGCATGGGCGCGGTAATGCTCGGTTACGCCGGTTACTTGTACTCCCTGGAATACGCTCGCGAACGTCCGCAGGGCCGTCTACCGGATAGCAAAGACCCTACGACCGCACCGGTTTCGATCATTCAGCACGCCGATATCAAGCGCATGCTGCTAACGCAAAAAGCCTACGTCGAAGGCGCCTTTGACCTGGGCCTGTACGCCGCGCGCCTGTTCGACGACACCACCACCCTGGCCACCGAAGCCGAACGTAAACAAGCCCACGAACTGCTGGACCTGCTCACGCCCATCGTCAAATCCTGGCCGTCGGAGTTCTGCCTCAAGGCCAACGAACTGGCGATCCAGATCCTCGGCGGCCACGGCTACACCCGCGAATACCCGGTGGAGCAGTACTACCGCGACAACCGCCTGAACCCGATCCACGAAGGCACCCACGGCATCCAATCCCTGGACTTGCTGGGGCGCAAGCTGGCGCAGAACGGCGGTGCGGGTTTGAAACAGCTGATAAGACTGATCGCCGAAAGCGGCGCCCGGGCACAAAAATACCCGTCACTGACCGCCCTACGCGAACCGCTGGAACACTTGGTAAACCGCGTGCAAGGCGTGACCATTGGCCTGTTGACGGATCTCGCCCAAGGCAAGGTCAACAGCAGCCTGGCGAACTCGGCGCTGTACTTGAAGGTGTTTGGGCATACGGTGATTGGCTGGCGCTGGCTGGAACAGGCCATTCGCGCCGAAGAAGGGCTGACCAAGGGCAATGCTGCCGACGCGGCCTTCTATAAAGGCAAGCTCCAGGCCGCCCGCTACTTCCTGACCTGGGAAGTACCGGGCTGCCATCATGAACTGGCGATTCTGGAGGCACGGGATGATACGTGCTTGGGGATGCGGGATGAGTGGTTCTGACAGCGCCGATCCAAGCTCTGTAATACGATGAAAAAGGCACACACCTGTCAGAGTTGACAGGTGTGCTTGATTTTATAGCGCGCTAGCATCCAGAAACCGGATGGTTGTTCTAGTTGTCCTTCGGCACCGAAAACGAACACAGTCTGAACTGGAGAAAATCATCATGAGCTTAGTGGGCAAAGTGAAAGTATTCATCGGAAAAAAAAAGGCAAATGCCAAGCTGGTCCCTAAAACAGAATTTGCGGCCCATATCTCCATTGGAGAACGTTATATAACCGGTGGAACGACGTTGTTAGTAACCGGAAAGACCTGGGAACTAACTGCCGGCAGTGACCAGGCAAATGTGATTATCCACACAGTTAGAGAGGAAAACTGAACCGTCAAAGGCGTCGGTCAAGGAGCATCGATACGAAGAGCCGTTCAAATTAATCCGTTGACGCCTGCACCCGCCAGGCGCCACTGATTCAGCAACCAGCCTGGCAGCTCATTCGACTTGGCTAACTACCCGCGAAATCACATCAACCGTGGCGCTGACTTGCTCTTGGTAACGGTCGAGTTCCTCTTGGTGCGCCTGCTGCATTTCAATCTGCTCGGCGCACAGGTTCAGCGCCGCCAGCACCAGTAATTTGTCACCGATCAGCGTCGGGTACTTTTTCTTGGTGGTGGCCAGGGAGGCCTTGAGCATGGTCACGGCGTGCATCAGGGTTTTGTCTTCACCGGCCGGTGCCTTGATCGAGTAATCCTCTCCGAGAATTGAAACGACCTTTATCCCTTCATTCATGCGCCGACAGGACCTGCGCTCACACGCTCAACCAACGCTTGAATACGGGCGGCGGTGGCGCCGTGCTTCTCTTCCTGTTCCATCAAGTTCAATTGCAGGCTGTCGTTTTCATCCTTGGCGCGGGCAAGTTCCACCTTGAGGGATTCGTTGCTGCCCAGTAGCTCCTGATTCTGCTGTACCAGGTCGCTGACCAGTTGTTCCAATTGGCTGAGGGATGCTTCTAACATTTTGATTTCTCGGGCTTTTTCAAAGGGCGGTGACGATAAAGAAAATTCACCTCGGATGCCAGGGTTATCCCCGGCGCGCAGCCCGTTTTTTAAGGGCCGGGCCACACTTTCGAGCCTTAGTGACTGCAATTACCCCATCTGGTTCCTGAATCGGCCAAACCCCTCGTCAGATGCGACAAAAGCGCACGCCCATTTAAGACTTTAGTCGTAGGGCCGATAGCTAATGCACACCCCGTCTCACGGCCGCACGGATCGCGCTTCTCCCCAGGATTCCAGCATGTCCCTTCGTAATATGAATATCGCGCCGCGCGCCTTTTTAGGCTTCGCGTTTATCGGCGCGCTCATGTTGTTTCTCGGTGTGTTCGCCCTGAACCAGATGAGCAAGATCCGCGGCGCCGCCGAAGACATCACCCTGTCCAGCGTGCCCAGCATTCGTGCCCTGGATGAATTCACCCAACTGACCCTGCGCCTGCGCGTGCTGTCGTATCGCTTGCTGACCAACCGCGAACCGGACGTACAGCAAAAGACCCTGGAAACCTTTGAACTGCGCGACCAGCAGATCCGTGCCGCCCAGGCCATCTACGAAAAGCTGATCGACAGCCGCGAAGAGCGCGCCGCTTATGACGAGTACGTCAATCTGCTTGGCCAGTACCGCCAGATTGAATCGCGCATGAAGGGCCTTTCCCAGGCCAACCAGGTGGAAGCCTTGCGCACCCTGATCAATACCGAACTGCTGAGCAACTCCGAGCAGGTCAACGCGGTGCTGGCGCGCCTGCTGGACATCAATAACAAAATGGCGCTGGTGACCAACCAAGAGGCCAAGGATCAATACGACCTGGCCTTCAAACTGGTGGTAGGCCTGCTGATACTGGCTACCGCACTGACCGTGCTGTTCGCGTGGCTGCTGACCCGCAGCATCACCCTGCCGATTTCCCAAGCCCTGGAAGCCGCCGAAGAAGTCGCCGAAGGCAACCTGACGCGCCCGATCAAGGTCGATGGCAACGACGAAGCCGGGCGCCTGCTGGCTGCCATGGCCAAGATGCAGGACAAACTGCGCGACACCCTGCAACGCATCGCCGGTTCCGCTACTCAGTTGGCCTCGGCCGCCGAAGAACTGAACGCCGTCACCGACGAAAGCGCTCGCGGCCTGACCCAACAGAACAACGAAATTGAACAGGCCGCCACCGCCGTCAACGAGATGACCAGCGCCGTGGAAGAAGTGGCGCGCAATGCCGTGAGCACGTCCGAAGCCTCGCGCAACGCCACCACCTCTGCCGGCGACGGCCGCGATTTGGTACAGGAAACCGTCAGTGCCATCGAACGCATGAGCGGCGATGTGCAAGCCACCGCCACCTTGATTGGCGACCTGGCCAATGAGTCGCGGGATATCGGCAAGGTGCTGGATGTGATTCGCGGCCTGGCCGACCAGACCAACCTGCTGGCCCTCAACGCCGCCATTGAAGCAGCGCGTGCCGGTGAGGCTGGCCGTGGCTTTGCGGTGGTAGCCGATGAAGTGCGGGCCCTGGCCCACCGCACCCAGCAGTCCACCAGCGAGATCGAGCGGATGATCGGCAGCATCCAGGCCGGCACCGATCACGCGGTGGACTCGATGCGCAACAGCACCGAGCGGGCGGAATCGACGCTGAATATCGCCAAAGGCGCGGGGATGTCGCTGGACACCATCAACACCGCGATTGTGGAAATCAACGAGCGCAACCTGGTCATCGCCAGCGCGGCGGAAGAACAGGCGCAGGTGGCGCGGGAAGTGGACCGCAACCTGGTGAATATTCGGGATTTGTCGGTGCAGTCGGCGACGGGTGCCAGCCAGACCAGTGCAGCGAGCAATGAACTGTCGCGGTTGGCGGTGGATTTGAATGGGATGGTCGGCCGCTTTCGCCTCTGAAACCTACGCCGATCCCCTGTGGGAGCTGGCTTGCCTGCGATAGCGGTCTGTCAATTAAAGAGATGCAAGCTGGCCCGCCGCTATCACAGGCAAGCCAGCTCCCACATGGATCACTTCCACATTAGATCGATGCACACCTTTAAAGCTTTTGACAGCACAGCAATTCAACAGGTTAGAATCGCTGGCACGCAGACTGCATGGTCAGTTTGCGCCCCGTCTTGTTTGCTCATGGAGTACTGCCTTTGAATGCGACGACCATCAACAGCCTGTTCTTGATCGGCGCGTTGCTGGTGAGTGCGAGCATTCTGGTGAGTTCCCTTTCGTCCCGCTTAGGGATTCCGATCCTGGTGATCATCCTGGCCGTGGGCATGGTCGCCGGCGTCGATGGCGGCGGCATCATCTTTGATAACTACCCGACTGCCTACCTGGTGGGCAACCTCGCACTGGCGGTGATCCTGCTGGACGGCGGCTTGCGCACGCGGGTGGCGAGTTTTCGCGTGGCACTCTGGCCGGCGTTGTCGCTGGCCACCGTGGGGGTGTTGATTACCACCGGCCTCACCGGCATGGCGGCGGCCTGGCTGTTTGACCTCAATATCATCCAAGGCTTGCTGATTGGCGCGATTGTCGGCTCAACCGACGCCGCCGCGGTGTTCTCGCTGCTGGGCGGCAAGGGCCTGAACGAACGGGTCACCGCCACCCTGGAAATCGAATCCGGCAGCAACGACCCGATGGCGGTGTTCCTCACCGTCACCCTGATCGACATGCTCGCCAGCGGCCAGACCGGCCTGCACTGGAGCCTGCTGACGCACCTGGTGCGCGAGTTCGGCATCGGCGGCATCGTCGGCCTGGGCGGCGGCTGGTTGATGTTGCAGATGGTCAACCGCATCAACCTGGCCACTGGCCTATACCCGATCCTGGTGATCGCCGGCGGCCTGTTTGTGTTCGCCGTCACCAACGCCTTGCACGGCAGTGGCTTCCTGGCCGTGTACCTGTGCGGCCTGGTGATCGGCAACCGCCCGGTGCGCAGCCGTCATGGCATTTTGCATATGCTTGATGGCATGGCCTGGCTGGCACAGATCGGCATGTTCTTGGTGCTGGGCCTATTGGTCACGCCCCATGACTTGCTGCCGATTGCCTTGCCGGCCCTGGGCCTGGCGCTGTGGATGATCCTGTTTGCGCGGCCGCTGTCGGTGATGGTCGGCCTGCTGCCGTTCAAGGCGTTCCACGGCCGCGAAAAAGGTTTTATCGCCTGGGTTGGCCTGCGCGGTGCAGTACCGATCATTCTGGCGGTGTTCCCGCTGATGGCCGGCCTGCCCCATGCCCAGCTGTACTTCAACCTGGCGTTCTTTATCGTGCTGGTCTCGCTGCTGGTGCAGGGCACGAGCCTGCCGTGGGTGGCCAAGTTGCTGAAAGTGACCGTACCGCCGGACCCGGCGCCGATCTCCCGTGCAGCCCTGGAAGTGCATGTCACCAGCGAGTGGGAGCTGTTTGTTTACCGCCTCGGCGCGGAAAAATGGTGCATCGGTGCCGCCCTGCGCGAGCTGAAAATGCCTGAGGGCACACGGATCGCCGCATTGTTCCGTGGCCAGCAACTGCTCCACCCGTCGGGTAGTACGGTGCTGGAAGTCGACGATTTGCTCTGCGTCATCGGCCACGAACACAACCTGCCAGCCCTGGGCAAGCTGTTCAGCCAGGCGCCACAACGTGGCCTGGACCTGCGCTTCTTCGGCGACTTCGTACTGGAAGGCGACGCCCAGCTGGGCGCGGTGTCGGCCCTGTATGGCCTCAAGCTCGAAGGCATCGACCCGGATATGCCGCTGAGCAGCTTTATCACCCAAAAAGTCGGCGGCGCGCCTATCGTCGGCGACCAGGTAGAGTGGAACAACACCATCTGGACCGTCGCGGTCATGGACGGGAACAAGATCGGCAAAGTAGGCGTCAGATTCCCCGAAGGAAGTCGCCCGGGCCCCGGACTCTTCCTCTAAACTGCGGGGCGACGACGCCCCGATTCTTCACCTGCTTCGACCGGTCTCTATGCCAATCCTGCGCACGTTTCTCGCCACTGCCCTGCTGGGCCTGACCCTTTGTGTCGGCACCGTTCACGCCGCTGACCCGCCCAGCGCCGACGCCATCCAGCAAACCCTGGACAAGCTGCCCGACCGCAAGCTGCCCGATGCCGACATGAAGGCGTTGCAGACCATCCTGCAACAGACCCTCACGTACCTGGGCAACAAGCAGGATTACGAGCAACGCCTGGTTGACCTCAAGCGCCAGCTGGAAGACGCCCCGCGCCAGACCGCCGACAACCAGCGCGAACTGACCAGGCTCAAGGCCACCAAGGTCATCCCCGTGGCCCAACGCTACGCCACCTTGCCAGTGCCGCAACTTGAGCAATTGCTGGTGCAGCGCACCACCCAGCAAGGCGACCTGCAAAAAGACCTGGCCGACGCCAACAGCCTGACCATCGCGGCCCAGACCCGCCCCGAGCGCGCCCAGACCGAGATCAGCAGCAGCCAATCACGCATCCTGCAGATCAATTCGATCCTCAAGGCCGGCAAAGACAACGGCAAAGCCCTCACCGGCGACCAGCGCAACCAATTGAACGCCGAACTCGCGGCCCTCAACGCACTGATCCCCCTGCGCCGCCAGGAACTGGCGGGCAACAGCCAGCTGCAAGACCTGGGCAACAGCCAGCACGACCTGGTGTTGGAAAAAACCGCACGCCTGGAACAAGAGATCCAGGACCTGCAAACCCTGATCAACCAGAAGCGCCTGGCCCAGTCCCAGCAGACCGTGACACAGCAGTCCATCGAGGCGCAAAAGGCCGGCGGCAGCAGCATCCTGGCCACGGAAAGCGCGGCCAACCTGAAACTCTCCGACTATCTGCTTAAAAGCACCGACCGCCTCAACGACCTGACCCAAAAGAACCTACAAACCAAGCAGCAGCTGGACACCGTGACCCAGAGCGATTCGGCCCTGGATGAACAGATCAACGTGCTCAAGGGCAGCCTGTTGCTGTCCAAGATCCTCTATAAGCAAAAGCAGGCCCTGCCACGCCTCACCGTGGACCGTGACCTGGCGGACGACATCGCCAACATTCGCCTGTACCAGTTCGAGGTGAACCAGCAGCGCGAGTTGATAAGCTCGCCCAGCACCTATGTGGATAACTTGCTGGCGAACCAATCGCCGGAAGACGTCACCCCGCAACTGCGCCGCACCCTGCTGGAACTGGCGATCACCCGCAGCGACCTGCTGGAGCGCCTGAGCCGTGAGCTGAGCGCGCTGCTCAATGAATCCATCACCCTGCAACTGAACCAGAAACAACTGCTGAGCACCGCCACCACGTTGCGCGCAACGCTGGATGAGCAAATGTTCTGGATCCCCAGCAACAAGCCGCTGGACACCGAGTGGCTGGAAACCGTGCCGGCGCACCTGAGCAAACAGGTCACGACCCTACCCTGGGCCTCCAGCGTCAGCGAACTGTATGACGGCCTGACCCAGCGTCCGTTGTTGTTCCTGCCGTTGCTGCTGTTGATCGGCGCCCTGCTGTGGCGGCGCAAGAACCTGTATCAGCGCCTGAACAAGGTCCACCAGGACATTGGCCACTTCAAGCGCGACAGCCAGTGGCATACGCCCCAGGCCATCCTGATCAATATCCTGCTGGCGATGCCGGTGGCTCTCGGCCTGGCGCTGTGTGGCTACGCGTTGCAGATCGACGCACGCGGGCAGAACGCCAACCTGGGCGCGGCGCTGCTGCAAATCGCCCAGGCGTGGATGGTGTTCTATACCGCCTACCGCATCCTCGCGCCGGGCGGCGTGGCCGAAGTGCACTTTCGCTGGGAAAAACCTCAGGTCGAGTTCCTGCAAGGCTGGGTACGCAAACTCGGCCTGGTGGTGCTGGCCCTGGTGGCCGTGGTGGCCATCGCCGAACACCAACCAGCGGCACTGGCCGACGACGTGCTGGGCATTGGCGTGGTGCTGCTGTGCTACGCGTTGATGGCCTGGCTGCTGGGCCGCTTGCTGCTCAATAGCCCTACCCATGAAAAAGCCTCGCTGTTTCGCAAGTTCGTAGGGCTGGTGTTCACTGCCCTGCCCATCGCGCTGTTTATCGCGGTGCTGTTCGGCTACTACTACACCGCGCTCAAGCTTAGCGACCGGTTGATCAATACCTTGTACTTGTTGATGTTCTGGCTGGTGATCGAAGCGACGTTCGTGCGCGGCCTGGGCGTGGCCGCACGGCGCCTGGCTTATTCGCGGGCCTTGGCCAAACGCCAGGCGGCCAAGGAGGCCGGTGAAGGCGAGGCGGTGATCGAGGAACCGACCCTGGACATCGAACAGGTCAACGAGCAGTCCATGCGCCTGATCCGCCTGGCGTTGCTCGGCGGCTTTATCGCCGCGTTGTACTGGGTGTGGTCGGATCTGATCTCGGTGTTCTCCTACCTGGACAACGTCACCCTCTACGAATACACCAGCGGCACCGGCGCCAATATCAGCATGGTGCCCATCAGCATCGGCGACTTGCTGGGGGCGCTGATCATCGTCGGCATCACCTTTGCCCTAGCGCGCAACCTGCCCGGTTTGCTGGAGGTGCTGGTGTTGTCCAAGCTGGAGCTGGCCCAAGGCAGCGCCTATGCGATCACCACGTTGCTGTCCTACGTGATCGCCGGATTCGGCATTGTCTCCACCCTGTCGACCCTGGGGGTCAGTTGGGACAAGTTGCAGTGGCTGGTGGCAGCGTTGTCGTTGGGTATTGGCTTCGGCATGCAGGAGATCTTCGCCAACTTTATCTCCGGCATCATGATTTTGTTCGAACGCCCGGTGCGGATTGGCGACACCATCACCATCGGCAACCTGTCGGGCACGGTGAGCAAGATCCGCATCCGCGCCACCACCATCACCGACTTTGACCGCAAGGACATCATTGTCCCGAACAAGACGTTCATTACCGGGCAACTGATCAACTGGTCGCTGACCGACACCATCACCCGCGTCACCCTCAAGCTGGGCGTGGACTACGGCTCTGACCTGGACCTGGTGAAGGAATTGCTGCTCAAGGCGGCGCGGGAAAACCCACGGGTACTCAAAGAGCCCGAGCCCCACGTGTACTTCCTCAACTTCGGCGAAAGCACCCTGGACCATGAACTGCGCATGCACGTGCGCGACTTGGGTGACCGCAACCCGGTGATCGACGAAGTGAACCGCTTTATCAATCGCGAGTTCAAGAACCACAACATCAACATCTCGTTCCGCCAGATGGAGGTCTATCTCAAGAACCTTCACGGCCAGGAATACAAACTGATGGAAGTCGACTCCCCCGCCAAACCCGCCAACGACGGCGGCGTGCAAGAGCCGCCACCGAGCAAACTCGACTAACCGCGCTATCCCCAGCAGAATGCTCGGACATTCTGCTGGAGATGGCCGGTGAAAGCCCTCGACGAACTGACCTTCGACAACCGCTTCGCACGCTTGGGCGACGCGTTTTCAACCCACGTCTTGCCCGAACCCCTCGACGCGCCGCGCCTTGTAGTGGCGAGCAACGCCGCCATGGCGCTGCTCGACCTCGACCCCGTCGTGGCCGAAACGCCGGTATTTGCCGAGCTGTTTGGCGGGCATAAGCTGTGGGCGGAGGCGGAACCACGGGCGATGGTCTATTCCGGGCATCAGTTCGGCGGCTACACCCCTCAGTTAGGCGATGGCCGGGGGTTGTTGCTGGGCGAGGTGTACAACGAAGCGGGCGAGCACTGGGATTTGCACCTCAAGGGCGCCGGGATGACGCCTTACTCACGCATGGGCGATGGTCGCGCCGTGTTGCGCTCATCGATTCGTGAGTTTTTGGCGTCTGAAGCGCTGCATGCACTGGGCATCCCCAGCAGCCGCGCATTGTGCGTGATCGGCTCCGACACCCCGGTGTGGCGCGAGAAGCAGGAACGCGGCGCCATGGTATTGCGCATGGCGCCGAGCCATATCCGCTTTGGGCATTTCGAATATTTCTACTACACCAAGAAGCCCGAGCAGCAGGCGCTGTTGGCTGAGCATGTGCTGAACCTTCACTACCCTGAATGCCGTGAACAGCCTGAGCCGTACTTGGCGATGTTCCGTGAAATTGTCGAACGCAACGCCGAGCTGATCGCCAAGTGGCAGGCCTACGGTTTCTGCCACGGGGTGATGAACACCGACAACATGTCGATCCTGGGCATCACTTTCGACTTCGGGCCGTTTGCATTCCTGGATGATTTTGACGCGCACTTCATTTGCAACCATTCGGACCATGAAGGGCGTTATTCCTTCAGCAACCAAGTGCCCATCGGGCAGTGGAACCTCAGCGCATTGGCACAGGCGTTGACGCCGTTTATCAGCGTGGATGCGTTGAAGGAAGCGCTTGGGCTGTACCTGCCGTTGTATCAGGCCAATTACCTGGACCTGATGCGTCGCCGCCTGGGGCTGACCACCGCAGAAGATGATGACCAAAATCTGGTGGAGCGCTTGCTCAAGCTGATGCAGAACAGCGGCGTGGATTACACCTTGTTCTTCCGTCGCCTGGGGGATGAGCCGGCGGCGCTGGCCGTGACAAAGCTGCGCGATGATTTTGTCGACATGGCCGGGTTTGATGCCTGGGCAGAGCTGTACAAGGCCCGCGTTGAGCGAGACGGCGATTACAGCCAGGAACAGCGTCGGGAGCGCATGCACGCGGTGAACCCGCTGTACATCCTGCGCAACTACCTGGCGCAGAATGCGATCACCGCCGCAGAATCCGGCGATTACAGCGAAGTGCGGCGGCTGCATGAGGTGCTTTCCAAGCCGTTTGAGGAGCAAGCGGGGATGGAGCAATACGCGCAACGGCCGCCGGATTGGGGCAAGCATTTGGAGATTAGTTGTTCGTCCTAAGAAGACGCTCACCCAGCGCCTTGATCGCAGTCAGATGAACATGTCCACCGGCACCTTGAAGAACTCCGCCAGCCAACGAATCTGCCGAACGTTGAGCTGGCGTTTTCCACTCAGTATTTCCGAGACAACCGATTGAGCGCCGACCCCAGGCAAGTCACTTTGTGTCAAACCATGTTCCTGCATCATTGACCGTAATACATCGACACCGCTCGCCTCGGGCATTGGCCAATGCTCTAAGTCATAGGCCTCCACCCAATCACCGATGATATCGACCAGCCCCATCAGCGGATGAGCTTCGTCCTCGCCAACGATGTCCAACAATTCGTCCAACGCTGCCACCAGAACATCGTAGTCAGCCTCGGTTTTAGGTTTGCGCAGCAGAGGCGCCACGAATTGCCAATGCTCAGCTACTTGCTCGATCAATGCTGTCACTGCACTCACTCCTTCCATTTACCCTTGTCATATTCCCGGTGGTCCAGCACATGCCGGATATAGAGGCGTTGCATTCGATAACGCACAACCGCAATGAGCCGCAACTTGTTGCCACCGATGTTGAAGACGTGCAACGCACCCACCTTATCCACCGCAGGAAAAACCGATCTCAACGCGGCAAAATCTTCAGGGCTGATGACTTTGACCTTCCGATACCACTCATCTAATGCACTGGCTGAATAAGGCCATTTTTCCTTGGCATTTCGGATTTGCTTCGCACTGATTACTCGCATGCAACGTCCCTATCGCATCTTGCTATGAAGGTTAAACCCGAACACTGACTATCGCAATTTGCTATAGCCTTGAACGGACCAATGGCGCTTTGTCGAACCCGCCTTCACAGCCTAGATAGACAGGCGCGATCGCCACCTAAAAATCTGTGAGCATTTGCAACGCCAACTTGAGCTTGATAACGCTCGAAAACGACTCCAAATAAGACCTTCCTGGTCTGTTTTGTTGGAGCCCCCATGTCCGAACCTGTCGTCATTCCCTGCCCACACTGCAACGGCCTCAACCGCATCCCCGGCGAACGCCTGGGCGATGCGCCCAAGTGCGGGCGCTGCAAGCAACCGGTGTTGTTGAATAAGCCTTTCGAACTGAAACAAGGCGACTACGCCAGCCAGATCAAGGGCGACTTGCCGTTGCTGGTGGACGTGTGGGCCGAGTGGTGCGGGCCGTGCAAGTCGTTTGCGCCGGTGTTTGAGCAGGCGGCCGGGCAGTTGGAAGGTAAGTGTCGGTTGGCCAAGCTGGACAGTGAGGCCAATCAGCAGTTGTCGGCGCAGTTGGGGATTCGTTCGATCCCCAGCTTGATTCTGTTCAAAAATGGCCGCGAAGTGGCGCGCCAGAGTGGGGCGTTTCCGTTGCCGCAGTTGATGGCGTGGCTGCGTAGCCAGGGCGTGTAACTCGCCCCTGAGAACAACACAGATCAAATGTGGGAGCAAGCCCGCTCCCACAGGGGATTTCAGTTGCCTGTCAGATCACGCGTTTTCCAGCAGGTTATGCAACTCCACAAACTGCTGCGTCAGCTTGTGCCGTGGGTCCAGGTGAATCAGCGGCTTGCTCTCCTGGTGCGACTCGCGCATGCGCACGGAGCTGGCCAGGTACACCGGCAACACCGGCAAGCCCTCTGCGATCAACTCGTCGAGCATCTGTTGCGGCAGGCTTGCCCGGGCCTGGAATTGGTTGACCACAATGCCTTCCACTTCCAGGCCTTCGTTGTGGTCTTCCTTCAGTTCTTCAATTTCAGACAACAGCCCATACAGCGCCTGGCGCGAAAAACTGTCGCAATCGAAAGGGATCAAAACGCGATCAGCGGCAATCAACGCCGAAACCGCATAAAAATTCAGCGCCGGCGGCGTATCGAGGTAGATCCGGTCGTAGTCCTCGGCCAACTCGTCCAACAATTTTCGCAACTTGTTGATCTTGTGCTTGGCCTCAAGCTTGGGCTGCAAATCGGCCAATTCCGCGGTGGCGGTAATCACATGCAGGTTGTCGAACGGTGTTTCGTAGATATCTACTTTGTTCTTCTTCGAAAACGGCCCGGAAGACAGGGTTTGCTTGAAAAAATCTGCGATCCCCATCGGGATATCATCGCCAGTCAGCCCCGTGAGGTACTGGGTTGAGTTGGCTTGTGCATCGAGGTCGACCAACAGGGTTCGATAGCCTTCGCTGGCACTGACCGCCGCCAGGTTGCAGGCGATGCTGGACTTGCCAACCCCGCCTTTCTGATTGAACACCACACGCCGCATGGAAAAACCTCCGTGTATCAATGAATGTCCGAGTGTAGAGGGCAAAAGCGCCTGTTAGCTACCTTGTTCATCCATCCATTACTGCATCGCAGGCCATCGACGCTTTTGGCTGTCATACGCGCCCGACACATTAAAGAGAAGGGTCCGACAAACCATTCGGCGCTCATGTAAAGGACAATCCGCAAATCTTTTCTACCCATTTGTAATCAGCCTTGAACAATTCTTTACCAAAGTTTGCTAGAACCCCACGGCACCGGGATAATGCGCGCCATTCGGCTATTGCTCCCTGTCCCGGTATTCGGGGCCAACAGCCGCACATGGAAGCCCGCAGGGGCGGGATAACTTCTCAGTGATCACTTTCAACATCGCCCAATGGCGCGCCTGGGCTCCCGGGCTCGAAAGCGCGCACGACTGGCAGGCCTGGTGCCAGGCCCCGGCGTTGCTGCCCGTCAGTGAAGCGTGCCCCGACGTCTCCTTCCTGCCCGCCATGCAGCGCCGCCGCCTCAGCCGCCTGGCGCGCATGGCGTTCAGTGTGGGCTGGCCACTGGTCGAAGGCCTGCAGGACCTGCCGCTGGTGTTTATCTCCCGGCACGGCGAAACCCCGCGCACCCTCGACATCCTCAGCGACCTGGCCAACGACCAGCCGTTGTCGCCAACCCAATTCAGCCTGTCGGTGCATAACGCGGTGATCGGCCTGTGGTCGATCCTGCGCAATGAAACCAGTGAAATGACCGCCCTCGCCGCCGCGGGCGACGGCCTGGAACACGGCATGCTCGAAGCTGCCGCATTGCTCAATGAAGGCGCGCCGGCCGTGTTACTGGTGATCACCGAAGAACAGCCCCCCGCGGCCTACGCCAGTTGGATCACTGACGTGCCCTTTCCGTACGCCCTCGGCCTGTTGCTGACTCCGGGCGACGAATGGCAGCTGGAACTGAGCGCAGGCACTGTCCAACCCACTCAAACCCAGTGGCCCCACGCCCTTAACCTGCTGCGCGCCCTGCTCAACCAGCAGGCCACCTGCCAACATGCCTGGAAGAACCGTGTATGGAACTGGCAACGCAAGCCGTAAACGACAAACCACGGGACGCCTACTACTGGCGCCTGTTCGCCACCGCCGCCAGCTTCTTGCTGTTCGGCGTCGGCGGCCTGTGCCTGCGCTTGGTGGTGTTCCCGTTGCTTGGCTGCCTGCCAGGCAGTGCCGAAACCCATCGGCGTCGCGCCCGGCATACCATCAGCCGGCTGTTCTGGCTGTTTATCCGTATGATGCAACGCGCAGGCGTGCTCACCTACAGCGTCGAGGGTGCGGAAAAGCTCGGCCGCCCAGGCCAGATGATCGTCGCCAACCACCCCTCGCTGATCGACGTAGTGTTCCTGATCGGCCTGATGCGCCAGACCAACTGTGTGGTCAAGCAGAGCCTGTTTCAAAACCCGTTCATGCGCGGCCCAGTGCGCGATGCGGGCTATATCAGCAACGATGGCAGCGCCGACATGCTCGATGCTGCCGCCAACGCCCTGCGCGAAGGCCAGACCCTGATCATCTTTCCCGAAGGCACCCGCACCACACCCGGTGCAGCGCCTGCCTTTCATCGCGGGGGCGCCGCCATTGCGTTGCGTGGTGCGACAATCCTGACCCCGGTGGTGATCAAGGTCAGCCCCACCACCCTGACCAAAGCCGAACCCTGGTATCGCATCCCAAAATGCCGCTTTCACTTTAGTTTGCGCGTGGGTGCCGATATAGAACCACAGGCGTTCGCAACACTGGGGCCCGCGCCCCAGGCTTCACGCAAGCTAAACGATTACCTGCACCACTATTTTATTAAGGAGCTCGCCGAAGATGAGCGACCAACACCGCCTTGAGCACGACATAAAGGCACTGATCATCGAGGCCTTGGGCCTGGAAGACATCAGTGTCGACGACATTGGCAGCGATCAGACCCTGTTCGGCGAAGGCCTGGGCCTGGATTCGGTAGACGCCCTGGAATTGGGCCTGGCGATCCAGAAAAAGTACGGCATCAAGATAGATGCCGACGCCAAGGACACCCGCAATCACTTCACCAACGTGGCCAGCCTTGCGGCGTTCGTCACGGCCAGACAGGCAGCCTGAGACCGTACCATGCAAACTCGTGACGATATTTTCAACACCCTGCGCGACGCCTTGGTGGAACTGTTTGAACTGCCGCCGGAACGCGTCACCCTTGACGCCAACCTGTACCAGGACCTGGAAATCGACAGCATCGACGCCGTGGACTTGATCGACCATATCAAGCGCCAGACCGGCAAGAAGATCGCCGCCGAGGAATTCAAGGCGGTGCGCACCGTAAACGACGTGGTTGAGGCGGTGTACCGCCTGGTGCAACCGGCCGCATGAGCCGGCTGATCGGCCTTGGCCTGTTGTTGGCGGGGCTGCTGTACCCCTTTGCGGTGTATTACGGCACCGAGCACTTTGCACCGTGGCAGTTCGGCCTGTTGCTGGGCAGCCTATGGCTATTGCGCGCGCTCACCGGCGCTCGGCGCCCCGGAAGCCGCTGGATGGCATTGGCGGTGATCGTGTTCTGCCTGCTGCTGGCCTGGTTCGACAACCCGCACCTGCTGCGTTGGTACCCGAGCCTGGTCAGTGCGTTCATGCTGTCGCTGTTCGGCTTGAGCCTCAAATATGGCCCGCCGATGGTGGAGCGCCTGGCGCGCATGACCGATCCCGTACTGCCGCCCCATGCCATCGTGTATACCCGCCGGGTGACCGTGGTGTGGAGTGTGTTTTTTCTATGTAATGGCCTGCTCGCCGCCGCCCTCACCCTGTGGGCGCCGCTGAGCTGGTGGACGTTGTACAACGGCCTCATCGCCTACGGGCTGATGGGGCTGTTGTTTGCCGTGGAATGGCTGGTACGACAAAGGGTTCGAGGCCGCGTATGAAAGGGTTGAAACTTGAGCACTTGCTGCTTGAGCCGTTGGAACAGCGTTCGGTCACCACTGAACCTGCGATGAGCCACGCACAGCTGTGGGAACACTCCCTGAGCCTGGCGGCGGGCCTGCAAGCACGCGGTATCCAGCGCCTGGCGGTGCACCTGGAAGACGCAGGCCTGCTGGCGATTGCCCTACTGGGCGCCTGGCGGGCCGGGGTGGGCGTGCTGCTGCCCGCAGACCTGCAACCCCAGACCCGGCAACGCTGGGATGGGGACGTCGACGCCTGGTTGAGCGAAGCGGTCGACCTTGATGCGCTGTATCAAGCGCCATTGAGCCCTGCCGAATTGGATCTGGACACCTGCCAACTGAGCCTGTGTACCTCCGGCTCCAGCGGCGAGCCCAAGCGTATCGACAAGACCTTGCGCCAACTGGCCAACGAAGTCCAAGCCCTGGAAACCTTATGGGGCCAGGACCTCAACGACGCCTGCATCATTGGCAGCGTTGCCACCCAACATATCTACGGTTTGCTGTTCCGCGTGCTGTGGCCGTTGTGCGCCGGGCGCACCTTTATGCGCAAGCAACTGGCCTTTCCCGAGGACTTGCAGCGCGCCAGCCGTGAGCATGCGCAATTCGCCTGGGTGGCCAGCCCGGCGCTGCTCAAACGCATGGGTGACAACCTGGATTGGCCTGCGCTGAGCCAGGTATCACGGGTATTTTCCTCCGGCGGCGCCTTGCCCATCGAGGCCGCTGGCGAGCTTTACGACCGCTTGCAGCAATGGCCCACGGAAATCCTCGGCAGCTCGGAAACCGGCGGCATCGCCTGGCGCCAGGGCGCACAGCCGTGGCAGCCGTTTGCCGATGTGCAACTGAGCCAGGACGCCGACGGTGCCTTGCGCATCGCCTCGCCGTACCTGCCCGCCGGGCACATCGAACAGACTGCCGACGCTGCGCGCATCCACGCCGATGGCCGCTTCGAACTGCTGGGGCGCCTGGACCGCATCGTCAAGCTGGAAGAAAAACGCATCTCCCTGCCCATGCTCGAACAAGCGCTGATGGCCCACCCGTGGGTCGCTGAAACGCGCCTGGGCGTGGTGCAGGAAAACCGTGCGTCCCTCGGCGCCCTGGTGGTGCTGAGTGCCGAGGGCCTGCATGCCCTGCGCAACCAGGGCCGACGCACCCTCACCCAAACCCTGCGCCAGCACTTGAGCCAACATTGCGAAGCGCTGGCCCTGCCCCGTCGCTGGCGTTTGCTGCGCCAATTGCCGCTCAATAGCCAAGGCAAACTGCCCCAGGCGCAAGTCGAGGCGCTGTTGCTCGCACCGCGCCCCAAAGCCCCGGAAGTACTGGAGCAGGTCCAAATCGATGGCGAATGGACGTTGCAACTGAGCATCCCACCGGACCTGGCCTATTTCAGCGGCCACTTCCCCGTCACACCGGTGCTGCCGGGCGTGGTACAGGTGGAATGGGCGTTCAACTTGGGCCAACTGTTGCTCGACTTGCCCGCCACCTTTGCCGGGATGGAAGTGCTCAAGTTCCAGCAGTTGGTGCGCCCAGGCGACCGGATCGAACTGCACCTGCGTTTCGACCAGGAGCGCGGCAAGCTGTACTTCGCCTACCGCAATGGCGTCGCGGCGTGCTCCAGTGGGCGCATTCTGTTGGAGATGCCAAGTGAATAAGCTTCTGTGGCGAGGGAGCTTGCTCCCGCTGGGTTGCGAAGCAGCCCCAACATTGACGACCGAGATCACTCTGAGCAATCGCAATGCCTGGGTTGGGAGCGCTGCGCGCTCCAGCGGGAGCAAGCTCCCTCGCCACAGGGGGTCATCTCATGCATAACCCCTGCGCCCTGATCCCGGTCTACAACCACGAAGCGGCCGTGCCCGCCGTGGTGCAAAGCCTGCTCAACAGCGGCCTGCCGTGCCTGTTGGTAGACGACGGCAGCAGCCCGGCCTGCGCAGCGGTGCTGGCGCAACTGGCTACCCAAGCCAACGTCACCCTGCTCACCCTGCCCACCAACCAAGGCAAGGGCGGCGCCGTGATGGCGGGCTTTCGCGAAGCGGCGCGCCTGGGTTTTACCCACGCCCTGCAAGTGGACGCCGACGGCCAGCATGACCTGCGCGACGTCGCCAGTTTCCTCGCCGCGTCCCGCACGCACCCCAATGCGATCATCTGCGGCTACCCCGAATACGACGACAGCGTGCCCAAGGGCCGCCTTTACGCACGCTACCTGACACACGTCTGGGTGTGGATCAACACCCTGTCGCTGCAGATTCGCGACTCGATGTGCGGTTTTCGCGTGTACCCGCTGGCCCCCACCCTGGCGCTGATGGACTCGGCCTACATCGGCACGCGCATGGATTTCGACTCCGACATCCTGGTGCGCCTGGCTTGGCGCAACCAGCCGATGCGCTGGTTGCCGACGCGGGTGCATTACCCTGCCGATGGCTTGTCGCACTTTCGTTTGTTCCGCGACAACGTGCGCATCTCGGCCATGCACACCCGGTTGTTCTTCGGCATGCTGGTACGTGCGCCGATGATCCTGTGGCGACGGTGGCAGGCATGAGCGACAGCACCAAGCACTGGGCCGACCGCGAGGAACGCGGCAGCTACTGGCTGATGAAACTCACCGCCTTCGCCGCCAAGGTGCTTGGCCGCCGCCTGTTGAGCCCGGTGCTGTATGGCATCGTGCTGTACTTTTTCCTGTTCGGGCGCACGGCGCGCCAAAGCGCCTGGCAATACCAGCAGCGCCTGGCCGACTGGAGCGGGCGCGACGAACTGCGCCCCACTCACCGCCGGGTCTTCGGCCAGTTCATGGCCTTCGCCGACTCACTGCTCGACAAGCTCGACGTGTGGAACGGCAAGCTGCGCCTGGAACAAATCGAAATCAACGACCCCGCACAATTGCGCGGGCAACTGCGTGGCGAACGCGGGCAGATGCTGGTGGGCGCGCACCTGGGCAACCTGGAAGTGTGCCGCGCCCTCGCCGAGATTGGCGAACAAGTGACCATGAACGTGCTGGTGCACACCAAACACGCCGAACAATTCAATCGCCTGCTGGGCGAAGCCGGTGCGACGCACTTGCGGCTGATCCAGGTCAGCGAGCTGGACCCGGCCACCATGCTGCTGCTCAGCCAGCGCCTGGACGACGGTGAGTGGCTGGCCATCGCCGGCGACCGCGTGCCGCTGCATGGCGGGCGCACGGTGCGGGTGGACTTCCTCGGCCATGACGCCGCCTTCCCCCAAGGCCCGTGGTTGCTGGCCGGTTTGCTCAAATGCCCGGTGAACCTGCTGATGTGCCTCAAGCACCAGGGCCGCTACCGCCTGACCATTGAGCCTTTCGCGCAATTGATCGAATGGAAACGTAATACCCGCGAGCAGGTCATAGCCCTGTGGACCGCACGCTACGCCGCACGCCTGGGCCAGTTCTGCCTGGAAGCGCCCCAACAATGGTTCAACTTTTACCCTTTCTGGAAGACCGATGACGACGCATCTTGAGCCGGTAACCTTTGGCGAACGCCCTTTGCGCATCGAAGACGTGCTGGCCCTGGCCAACCGTCAGGTGCCTACCCAATTGCAGGGCGATGCTGCGTATCGCCAGCGTATCGCCAAGGGCGCGCAGTTCCTCGACTCGCTGCTGGACAAGGAAGGCGTGATTTATGGCGTGACCACCGGCTACGGCGACTCATGTGTGGTGGCGGTGCCGTTGCAGCACGTCGAAGCGTTGCCGCGTCATCTGTACACCTTCCACGGTTGCGGCCTGGGCAAGTTGCTCGACGCCCAAGCCACCCGCGCGGTGCTGGCCGCACGTTTGCAGTCGCTGTGCCACGGCGTGTCCGGCGTGCGCGTGGAGTTGCTCGAGCGCCTGCACGCGTTCCTTGAACACGACGTACTGCCGCTGATCCCGGAAGAAGGCTCGGTGGGCGCCAGCGGTGATTTGACGCCGCTGTCCTACGTGGCCGCCACCTTGTCCGGCGAGCGCGAAGTGATGTTCCGTGGCGAACGTCGCCAAGCCGCTGATGTACACCGCGAACTGGGCTGGGACCCGCTGGTCTTGCGCCCCAAGGAAGCCCTGGCGCTGATGAACGGCACCGCCGTGATGACCGGCCTCGCCTGCCTGGCTTTCGCCCGCGCCGACTACCTGCTGCAACTGGCCACGCGCATCACCGCGCTGAACGTGGTGGCGCTGCAAGGCAACCCGGAACACTTCGACGAGCGCCTGTTCGCCGCCAAGCCGCATCCGGGGCAGATGCAAGTCGCCGCCTGGCTGCGCAAGGACTTGGCCATCGACGCTCCGACCGCGCCACTGCATCGCTTGCAGGACCGCTACTCGCTGCGCTGCGCGCCCCACGTCCTCGGCGTGCTGGCCGACAGCTTGAACTGGCTGCGGTCGTTCATCGAGATCGAACTCAACAGCGCCAACGACAACCCGATCATCGATGCCGAGCAAGAGCGCGTATTGCACGGCGGCCACTTCTACGGCGGCCACATCGCGTTTGCCATGGACAGCCTCAAGACCCTGGTGGCCAACGTTGCCGACCTGCTCGACCGCCAGCTCGCGCTGCTGGTGGACGTGCGTTACAACCACGGCCTGCCGAGCAACCTGTCCGGCGCTCCGGCCGATCGCGCCATGATCAACCACGGTTTCAAGGCCGTGCAGATCGGCACCAGCGCCTGGACCGCCGAAGCGCTGAAAAACACCATGCCCGCCAGCGTGTTCTCGCGCTCCACCGAATGCCATAACCAGGACAAAGTGAGCATGGGCACCATCGCCGCCCGTGATGCAATCCGCGTGCTGGAGCTGACCGAACAGGTCGCCGCCGCTACCCTGCTGGCCGCCAACCAAGGCGTATGGCTGCGCGCCCAGGCCGCAGACGCCCGCCCATTGCCGCCAGCCCTGGCCGCCATGCACGAGCAACTGGCTAAGGACTTCCCGCCGGTGATCGAAGACCGCGCCTTGGAAGGCGAACTGCGCCTGTGCCTGCAACGCATCGCCGCGCAACACTGGAGGCTGCATGCGTAGCCCCGGCGTGTTGCACTGCGACACCGAAATCCTCGTGCCGTTTTTTGACGTCGACACCATGAACGTCGTGTGGCACGGGCATTACGTGAAATACCTGGAAGTAGCCCGCTGCGCGCTACTGGACAAGATCGGGCACAACTACACGGCCATGCTCGAAGCGGGCTACGCGTGGCCAGTGATCGACATGCAACTGCGCTACGTGCGCGGCGCGGTGTTTGGCCAGACCATCAACGTGCGCGCCAGTTTGGTGGAGTGGGAGAACCGTTTGAAGGTCAATTACCTGATCACCGACCTGGCCAGCGGCGAGCGTCTGACCCGCGCCAGCACCGTCCAAGTGGCAGTGGAAGTCGCCAGCCGCGAGATGCAGTTGGCCTCCCCAAAAGTCTTCACCGACGCCGTCGAAAGGGCCCTGACATGAGACCCCCTGTAGGAGCGAGCTTGCTCGCGAAGATCGCCAACGAAAACGCGGGTTGCCTGACACTACGCAGCGCCCTCAGGTTTTTCGCGAGCAAGCTCGCTCCTACAGGGGTTGGGTTGTTGCTGAGTTTCAGTGCTCATGCTTTCGACTTGCAGCAACTCAGCGACCAGCTTGCAAAACCCTCCGTGATCCACGGCAGCTTCACCCAGGAAAAACACCTGCGCGCCCTGCCCCAACCGCTGGTCAGCAAAGGCACCTTCGTGCTGGCCAAGGACCACGGCCTGCTGTGGTTGCTCAAAACCCCGCTGCAACAGGACTACCGCATCAGCGCCCAAGGCATTGCCCGCCGCGATGCCAGCGGCTGGCAATTGCTGCCAAACAAGAGCGCCGGTGCCGAACAGAATCGCCTGTTCCTCGCCGTGCTCCAAGGCGACAGCAGTGGCTTGCAGCGAGACTTCGAGCTGCAACTGCAAGGCGAGGCCAAGCAGTGGAAGCTGACCCTGATTCCGCGTTCGCTGTTGCTCAAGCAGGTCTTCACCCAAATCAACATCGATGGCGGCGACCTGGTGCACACCATCGAGTTGCTGGAAACCCAAGGTGACAGCACCGTACTGCGCATGCAGGACAGCCACGCCGACCTCCCCCTGAGCGAAGCCGAGCAACATGACTTTGCCCAGTGAGCGCCTGTTGCCGCGCCTGTTCCTGATCCTGCTGGTGGCCGTGCTCGCCCTGGCCGGCTGGCAGTGGCGCCATGGCGCGCCGCTGTCGGCCAACCTGATGGAGCTGGTGCCGGGCAACACGCCGGACGCCCTGGAGCTGCAAGCCGAACAGCGCATGCAGGAGCCGCTCAACCGCGAAATGCTGGTACTGGTGGGGCATGCTGACCGCCAACAAGCGGTGGCCGTGGCCCAGCAATTGGGCGAGCAATGGCAAGCCAGCGGCCTGTTTGAAAAAGTGCAGTGGAACCTGCAAGCCGATCTTCCTGCACTGCGCGAGCAGCTGCTGCGCGGGCGCCTGGCGATGCTGTCGGCCAAGGACCGCGAGCAACTGATCAAGCAGCCCGACGCATTTATCCAACAGCGCGTGCAAGCGCTGTTCGATCCGTTTACCGGCTTCAGCCTGGTGCCCAG
The DNA here is from genome assembly GCF_050432925.1 of Pseudomonas sp. 18175. Lineage (NCBI taxonomy): Bacteria > Pseudomonadati > Pseudomonadota > Gammaproteobacteria > Pseudomonadales > Pseudomonadaceae > Pseudomonas > Pseudomonas sp. 18175. The sequence goes on from NZ_JBKFTO010000034.1 coordinate 35,132, forward strand.
CCAGGACGATTGGCTGGGCCTGACCGGACGCATCCAGAACAGCCAGCCGCAACACGGTTCGGTGCAACTGGATATCGGCAGCGGCGCGTTGATCGCCGACGCCGACGGCAAAAGCTGGGTGCTGCTGCGAGCGCGCACCACCGGCAATGCCTTTGATATGAAACTGCCGCTGCAAGTGGCGGATCTGCTCCAGGCCAGCCGCGCCCAGGCAAGCGAACACGGCGCGCAACTACTCGCCGCCAGCGGGCTGCTTTACGCCGCCAATGGCCAGCAGCAGGCCACGCGGGAAATCACTTGGGTGGGCGGCGGTGCGACCGTTGGCATCTTGTTGTTGCTATTGCTGGCGTTCCGGCGCTGGCGCGTGTTGCTGGCCTTCGTGCCGGTGCTGGTGGGCATGCTGTTCGGCGCAGTGGCCTGCGTGGCGCTGTTCGGCCATATGCATGTGATGACCCTGGTGCTGGGTTCCAGCCTGATCGGCGTGGCGGTGGATTACCCGCTGCACTACCTGTCCAAGAGCTGGAGCATGAAGCCTTGGCGCAGTTGGTCGGCGTTGCGCCTCACCCTGCCGGGGCTGAGCCTGAGCCTGGCCACCAGTTGCATCGGCTACCTGGCGCTGGCCTGGACGCCGTTTCCGGCGCTGACCCAAATCGCCGTGTTCTCGGCGGCCGGGCTGGTGGGTGCGTACCTGTCGGCCGTGTGCCTGCTGCCGGCGCTGCTCAAGGGTGTCGAACTGCGCCCGGCGCAATGGCCGCTGCGCATCGCCGAATGCCTGTGGCTCGTGCGCGCCTCGTTGCTCAAGCGTGTGCCAAGCCCGGTGCTGCTGGCGCTGGTGCTACTGTTTTGTGCCGGTGGCCTGTGGCACCTGAACAGCAAGAACGATATTCGCCAGTGGATCGGCGCGCCGCCGCAGTTGCTGCAAGAGGCGCAAGCCGTGGCGCGGATCACCGGGTTCCAGCCCACCAGCCAGTTTTTTCTGGTGCGGGGGGAGAACCAGCAACAGTTGCTGGAGCGTGAAAGCGCCCTGGGCCAACGCCTGGAGCAACTGGTGAACATGGACAAGCTGCAGGGCTACCTGGCGCTCCATCAACTGGTCAGCCTGCCCGCCGAGCAGCAACAGCTGCGTGATGCGTTAAACGCTTTACCGCAACACTGGCAACCGCTGCTAGACCTCGGCGTGCCCGCCAGCGCCCTGCAAGCGGAGGTCGCGCAACTGCAAGCGCTGCCCACCCAAGACATTGATGCCGCGCTGGCAGGCCCCATGGCCGAACCTTGGCGCACGCTATGGCTAGGCCCGGTGGACGGTGGCGTCGCCGCGATGGTCAGCTTGCAGGGCTTGAACAACCCCGCGCTGCTGCGGGTGCAGGCAGTGGATTTGCCAGGGGTACAACTGGTGGATCGCCTGGGGGATTTGAACCGGGTCTTTGCCGACACGCAGATCAGCGCGGCCGAATTGAAGTTGATGTCGTGCGTATTGATCGTGCTGCTGCTGATCCTGCCGTTTGGCTTTGGCGGTGCCCTGCGCATCGTCGCCCTGCCGTTGCTGGCGGCGTTGTGCAGCCTGGCCAGCCTGGGTTGGCTGGGCCAGCCACTGACCCTGTTCAGCCTGTTCGGGCTGCTGCTGGTCACGGCCATCAGCGTCGACTACGCCATCTTGATGCGCGAGCAGATCGGCGGCCCGGCGGTCAGTCTTTTAGGCACGCTGCTGGCAGCGCTGACGACCTGGTTGTCGTTTGGCCTGCTGGCCGTCTCCAGTACACCGGCTGTGAGCAATTTCGGCTTATCGGTCAGCCTGGGCCTGGCATTCAGCTTTATGCTGGCGCCCTGGGCCGGGCAACAGAAACACGCCTTATGAATGTGATTATCGCCAATGTGGCAAGGAGCCCTCGTGCCCACAGTTGAAATGGAACGTCGCCAGGTGGTGGTGATTGGTGCCGGTCCGTCCGGGGCCATCGCCGCCGCGCTGTTAAAGCGCAAAGGGCATGATGTATTGATCATCGAGCGCCAGCATTTTCCACGGTTCTCGATCGGCGAAAGCCTGCTGTCCCACTGCATCGACTTCATCGAAGAAGCCGGCATGCTCGACGCCGTGCAAGCCGCCGGTTTCCAGTTGAAAACCGGCGCCGCGTTCGCCTGGGGCGAGCGCTACAGCGCGTTTGATTTCAGCGATACGTTCAGCAACGGCAAGCCCACCACCTTCCAGGTGCAGCGCGGCGAGTTCGACAAGCTGCTGGCCGACCAAGCGGCGCTGCAAGGCGTGGAGATCCGCTACGGCGAAACCATCGTCGGCGTGGACTTCAAGGGCGACTGCCGCTACCTGCACGTACGCCGCGAGAACGGCAGCGAGTACCACCTCAAGGCCAAGTTCGTGCTCGACGCCAGCGGCTATGGCCGCGTACTGCCGCGCCTGCTGGACCTGGACCTGCCCTCTGACTTCCCGGTGCGCCAGGCAGTATTCACCCACGTTGAAGACCGCATCGAACACCCAGGCTTCGACCGCACCAAGATCCTGGTGACCACCCATCCGACAAAGCGCGATATCTGGTTCTGGACCATCCCGTTCAGTAACGGTCGTTGCTCGGTGGGCGTGGTAGCGGCCAAGGAACACTTCGACGGCCGCGACAGCGACCTCGATGCCTGCCTGCGCAGTTTTATCGACGAAACCCCAAGCCTGTCCGGCGTGCTGCAAAACGCGGTGTGGGATACCCCGGCGCGCACCATCGGCGGCTATGCCGCCAACGTCAAAACCCTGCACGGCCCAGGCTTTGCGCTGCTGGGCAATGCGGCGGAATTCCTCGACCCGGTGTTCTCCTCCGGCGTGACCATCGCCATGCGTTCGGCGAGCATGGCCGCAGGCCTCCTGCATCGCCAACTGAGCGGTGAAACAGTGGACTGGCAAACCGAATTTGCCGAGCCGCTCAAGCGCGGTGTCGACACCTTCCGCTGCTACGTCGAAGGCTGGTACGCCGGCACGTTCCAGGATGTGATTTATCACCCGGACAGCTCACCGGAAATTCGTCGGATGATCTGCTCGATCCTCGCCGGTTACGCGTGGGACGAGCGCAACCCGTTTGTCAGCGAGCCCAAGCGGCGGTTGCGGATGTTGTCGGAAATTTGTGCGAGCGAGCCGGTATGAGCAGCCAATACCTGAGTAAAAACTACGTCGAAGAAACCAAGTTCGGCTTCTGGTTCCTGCGCAGCCACACCTGGCAGCACCATGTGCTGCGCGTGGCGATCAACGACCTGCGTAGCCTGTTCACCGACCCGCTGCCAGAGGCGCCCGTGTTGCTGGACGCCGGTTGCGGCCAGGGCAAGTCGTTCCAGTATCTGCGCCAGGTGTTCGCCCCCAAACACCTGATCGGCCTGGACGCCGACCCCCACAGCCTGGAGTTGAGCAAGGCCGAGGCTGTGCGTCAGGGCATGGCGGTGGAGCTGATCGGCAGCGACTGCGCCACCCTCGATGTGCCGGACGAAAGTGTCGATATCCTGTTCTGCCACCAAACCTTTCACCACCTGGTTGAACAGCACCGCGCCCTCAAGGAGTTCTACCGTGTGCTCAAGCCGGGGGGCTACTTGCTGTTTGCCGAGTCCACCGAAGCCTATATCGACACCTGGGTGATTCGCTGGCTGTTCCGCCACCCCATGCATGTGCAAAAAAGCGCCGAAGAGTACTTGGAGATGATCCGCGAGCAGGGCTTTGAGTTCGGCCCGCAGAACGTCTCGTACCCGTACCTGTGGTGGAGCCGCTCCAGCGATTTTGGCCTGCTGGAACGCTGGGGCCTGCGCAAGGCCCCGCCGGTGGGCCAGCGTGAAGAAACCCTGGTCAACTGCGTGGCGCGCAAACCCCTGGCGAGTGCCGGCACATGATGCGCATGCTGCTGATGGGTTGCCTGTTGCTGCTGAGCGCCTGCGCCAGCCAGCCACCGCTGCCCGAAAAAACACCGACACTGGCCTTGCCGATGCAATTGCATGTGCAGCGCCTGGCCGATGGTCAGAGCCAGGACTGGCTGTTGGTGATCCAGCGCGAAGGCGCCGGTATTCGTTGGTCGATGATGGACCCGCTGGGCATCCCCCAAGCCCGGCAAAAGTTGATCGACGGGCAGTGGCAGGCCGATGGTTTGTTGCCGCCCAATCCCCAGGCCCGCGAGTTGTTCGCGGCGCTGCTGTTTGCCTTGGCCTCGGCCGATGACCTGCGTGCGCTCTACCCGGCCGCACAAGCCCGGGACCTGACGCGCACCCTGCCCGGGCATTGGCAGATCGTCTATCAATCCTCCGAAGTGTTCAGCGTGAACATGAGCGGCCAACCTTTGAGCTACCGCATCACACCGCTTGGGGTTGCCCAATGACCGCCTACCTCAATGCCCTGGGTGTCATCTGCGCCCTTGGCCGTGGCCAAGCCGAGGTCAGCCGCAGCTTGTTTGCCGGCGACTGTTCGGGCATGCGTGCCGAAAGCGGCTGGGTGCCGGAGCGCGTATTGCCGGTGGGCGGCGTGCACGGCGAGCTGGCGACTATCCCGCCCGAACTGGGCCAGCAAAGCAGCCGCAATAACCAACTGCTGCTGGAAGCGGCGCGGCAGATCGAGGCTGAAATCCGCCAGGCCATCCAACGCTACGGCGCCTCACGGGTCGGCATTGTGCTCGGCACCAGCACCTCGGGCATCGACGAGGCCAGTCGTGGCATCGCCCATTACCTGCGGGAAAACCAATTCCCCGGCGACTACGACTACCAGCAGCAGGAACTCAGCGCCCCGGCCAACTTCCTCGCCGACTGGCTGCAACTCTGCGGCCCGGCCTACGTGATTTCCACCGCCTGCACCTCCAGCGCCCGTGCCCTGATGAGTGCCCAGCGCCTGCTGGACCTGGGTGCATGCGATGCGGTGATCTGCGGCGGCGTCGACAGTTTGTGCAAGTTGACCCTCAATGGGTTCAGCGCGCTGGAAGCGGTGTCGAATGCGCGCTGCAACCCGTTTTCGGTGAACCGCAACGGCATCAATATCGGCGAAGCGGCGGTGTTGTTTTTGATGACCCGGCAACCGGCGCCCATCGCGCTGCTGGGCAGTGGCGCCAGCTGCGATGCGCACCATATCTCCGCGCCAGAACCCAGTGGCAAAGGTGCGTTGCAGTCGATGCGCAAGGCGTTGGCCTGCGCGAAACTGCAGCCCGAACAGATCGGTTACCTGAACCTGCACGGCACCGCCACCCAACACAACGACGCCATGGAAAGCCTGGCCGTGGCCAGCCTGTTCCCTGACGGCGTGCCCTGCTCATCGACCAAGCCCATGAGCGGCCATACCCTGGGCGCTGCCGGTGCGCTGGAAGCAGCCTTCTGCTGGCTGAGCCTGGCCCACGGCGTGGTGCCGCCCCACGTGTGGGACGGCCAGCCCGACCCGGCATTACCAGCCTTGCAATGGGCGCACAGCGGTGAACCCTTGAAGAAACGCTGCCTGATGAGCAACTCGTTTGCCTTCGGCGGCAATAACGTCAGCCTGATTATCGGAGAGGCCCCATGACTCAATGGCCACTCGCGCAACTGCTGCCCCATGCGGGCGACATGATCCTGATCGACCAAGTGTTGTCGTTCGATGAAGAGCAGATCCACACCCGCCTAACCGTCAAGCCCGGCGGCCTGTTCAACCGCCCGGACGGCAGCCTGCCGGCCTGGGTCGGCATTGAGCTGATGGCGCAAAGCGTTGCCGCCTACGCCGGTTGCCGTGCGCGACAAAAAGGCGAAGCGGTGGAACTGGGTTTCCTGTTGGGCACACGTAAATTCGAGTGCAACGTGGAGCACTTCCCGGCAGGTGCCGAGCTGACCATCCACGGCCTGCGCTCCCTGGAAGACGACAACGGCATGGGGGTGTTCGAATGCCACCTCACCGGTGACGGTATCCAGGCCAGCGCGCGCTTGAACGTATTTCGACCGCCCCAGGCGGCCAACTATTTAGATGAATCGAAGGACGAAACGCCATGACTGAATCCGTACTGGTCACCGGCTCCAGCCGTGGTATCGGCCGCGCCATTGCCTTGCGCCTGGCCCAGGCCGGCCATGACATCGTGCTGCACTGCCGCAGTGGTCGTGCCGAAGCGGACGCGGTGCAAGTCGAGGTGCAAGCGTTGGGCCGCCAGGCGCGGGTGCTGCAATTCGATGTGGCGGATCGCGCTGCGTGCAAGCAGATCCTCGAAGCGGACGTTGAGCAACACGGTGCCTATTACGGCGTGGTGCTCAACGCCGGCCTGACCCGCGACGGCGCGTTCCCAGCCCTGTCCGAAGACGACTGGGACGTGGTGATGCGCACCAACCTCGACGGTTTCTACAACGTGCTGCACCCGGTGATGATGCCGATGATTCGTCGTCGCGCCGCTGGGCGTATCGTGTGCATTACGTCGGTGTCGGGGCTGATCGGCAACCGTGGGCAAGTCAATTACAGCGCCTCGAAAGCCGGCCTGATTGGCGCTGCGAAAGCGTTGGCCATCGAGCTGGGCAAACGCAAGATCACCGTCAACTGCGTCGCACCCGGCCTGATCGACACCGCGATGCTGGATGAAAACGTACCGGTGGAAGAGTTGATGAAGATGATCCCCGCGCAACGCATGGGCACCCCGGAAGAAGTGGCGGGCGCGGTGAATTTCCTGATGTCGGCCGAAGCCGGCTATATCACCCGCCAGGTCCTGGCCGTGAATGGAGGCTTGTGCTGATGAAGCGCGTCGTAGTGACCGGCATGGCCGGTATGACCTCCTTGGGCGGCGACTGGGCCACCATTTCGGCCAACTTTCGCGCCAACCGCAGCGGCATCCGCCGCATGGATGAGTGGGACCGTTTCACCGAGTTGAACACGCGCCTGGCCGGGCCGATTGACGACTTTGTGGTGCCGGCCCACTGGACCCGCAAGCAACTGCGCAGCATGGGCCGCGTCTCGCGCCTGGCGGTGTGGGCCGCGGAGCAGGCGTTGCAGGACGCCGGTTTGCTCGGCGATGAGTCGATCAAGGATGGGCGCATGGGCGTGGCCTGTGGCTCGTCCACTGGCAGCACCGACGAGATCAAGGCGTTCGGCAATATGCTGCTGAACTCGGTGGCCGAGGGGCTGAACGCCAACTCCTACGTGCGCATGATGCCCCACACCACGGCGGCGAATATCAGCATCTTTTTTGGCCTGACCGGGCGGCTGATCCCCACCTCCAGCGCCTGCACCAGCGGCAGCCAGGGCATCGGTTATGCCTATGAGGCGATCAAGTTCGGGCGCCTGCCCTTGATGCTCGCAGGCGGTGCAGAGGAGCTGTGCCCCACCGAAGCCATGGTGTTTGACGCGCTGTACGCCACCAGCCTGAAAAACGATGCGCCACAAACCAGCCCACGCCCCTACGACAGCGGCCGCGATGGCCTGGTGATCGGCGAAGGCGGCGGCATGTTGGTGCTGGAAGAGTTGGAACACGCCCTGGCCCGTGGTGCGCATATCCACGCCGAGCTGGTGGGCTTTGGCAGCAACGCCGACGGCCAGCACACCACGCGCCCGGAGCAGAAAACCATGCGCCGTGCCATGGAGCTGGCGCTGGAAGATGCGGGGCTGACCCCGGACGCCATCGGCTACGTGAATGGCCATGGCACCGCCACCGACCAGGGCGACATCGCCGAGACCCTGGCCACCAGCAGCCTGTTCGGCAGCCGCATGCCCATCAGCTCGCAGAAGAGTTTCCTCGGCCACACCTTGGGCGCCTGCGGCGCGCTGGAGTCGTGGTTCAGCATTGAGATGATGAACCGCAACCAGTACGTGCACACCTTCAACCTGGAGTCCGTCGACCCGCAATGCGGCGAGCTGGATTACCTGCAAGGTGAGTTCCGCGAGATGCACCACGACTACGTGATGAACAACAATTTTGCCTTTGGCGGCGTGAACACGTCGCTGATCTTTCGCCGCTGGTCCTGACCTTTAAACCGATTGGAGAATACGCAATGTCTTCCCTGCTACGCGCCACCCTGATCACCCTGGCCCTGTTGACCACCGCCGGCTGCACCAACAAGCCGATCCTCAACACCCAGCACGAACTGCCGGCCAACGCCCAAGTCAGCGACGAAAAGATGAAAACCATCATCGTCAACGCCCTGCAAAAGCGCGACTGGACGGTGCAACGCCTGAGCCCGCAACTGGTGCAGGCCGAGATCAATGTGCGTAACCAGTTCTACGCCGCCATCGACATCCGCTACACCCGCAACAGCTACGCCATCACCTACCGCGACAGCCGCGACCTGGGCTACAAAGACGGCAAGATCCACCGCAACTACAACCGCTGGGTGAGCATGCTGGACCGCGACATCATGGCGGCGTTGCGTAGCAATGGGGTGAATGTGTCGGATACATCGCCGCAGAATTGAAATCTGCTCCATCAGGTTTCGCAAAACCTGTGGCGAGGGAGCTTGCTCCCGTTGGGCTGCGTAGCAGCCCCAATACGATCACCGCGACTTTCCGACAGTTCGTGGTGTCAGGTTTTAGGGCTGCTGCGCAGCCCAGCGGGAGCAAGCTCCCTCGCCACCAACAGTTCTACAAAAGCTTGCGCCATCGGCGTTTGCACACCCTTGCGCTGCACCAGCCACACCGACGTCACCGCCTCCGGGTCCAACAAGGTGCGATAGACCACGCCATCAATCCGTATGCGCTGGTNCGCCACCAACAGTTCTACAAAAGCTTGCGCCATCGGCGTTTGCACACCCTTGCGCTGCACCAGCCACACCGACGTCACCGCCTCCGGGTCCAACAAGGTGCGATAGACCACGCCATCAATCCGTATGCGCTGGTAAGACGCCGGCAGCACCGACACCCCCAACCCCGCCGCCACCAGGCCGATGATGGTCATCGCCTCGCCCGCCTCCTGGGCAAAGTGTGGGCTGAAGCCGGCGTCGCGGCACAGGCTGAGCAATTGCGCGTAGAGCCCGCTGCCATAGCTGCGCGGGAAAAACACGAAGGGTTCCTCGGCCAACTGCGCCAGGTGCAGGCCGCGTTCAGTGCCTTGCACCAACGGGTGACCGGCGCTCAACACGGCAACCAGCGGTTCACGCATCAGCTCAACGACACTTAAGGAATCGGGCAACGGCAATGGCCGCATCAAGCCCACTTGGATCGACTCATCCACCAACGATTCAGCGACTTCGGTGCTGCTCATTTCCTGCAAATTCAAGTGCACTGCGGGGAACGCCTGGCGAAACGCAAAGATTGCCTTGGGGATACTGGCGTTGAACGGCGCCGACGAGGTGAAACCGATCTTCAATTCACCCAGTTCCCCCAGTTGCGCGCGCCGCGCCACATCCGCCGCTTTGTCCACTTGGGCCAGCACCAGCCGCGCCTCGTGCAGGAACAACCGCCCTGCCTCGCTCAGCTCGACCCGACGATTGGTACGCTCGAATAACCGCGCGCCCACTTCCTGTTCCAGGGCCTGGATCTGCTGGCTCAACGGCGGCTGCGAGATCCCCAGGACCTGCGCGGCCCGGCCGAAATGCAACTCTTCGGCGACGGCGATGAAGTACCGCAGATGACGCAATTCCATGCAAACCTCATTAGGTCGTAAAAGCTCTTAAACAGGTCGAACAATATATTGGAAAGAATCATTAGCCAGCTATATTCTTTTTTGCATTGCCGGTCCTGGCACGCTCTCCCTCCCCGAGGTCCCCGTGAATTCTGCTGTCGCTCCACACGCTCAAGAAGTCCCACCCACCGCCCTGGATGACGTCGTCGCCCAGCTAAACGACGCGTTCATCGAAAAAGGCACGCCGATGTTCATGCGCACGGTGCTGGCGCTGTTCTGCGGTGGTTTCGCGACGTTTGCCCTGCTGTATTGCGTGCAGCCGATGATGCCGGCGCTGTCCCACGAGTTTTCCATCAACGCGGCGCAGAGCAGCCTGATCCTGTCGGTGGCCACAGCGATGCTGGCGCTGGGCCTGCTGATCACCGGGCCGATCTCCGACCGCTTGGGGCGCAAGCCGGTGATGGTCTGCGCACTGTTCTGCGCGGCGCTGGCCACCATCGCCAGCGGCCTGATGCCGACCTGGGAAGGGATTTTGCTGATGCGCGCTTTGGTGGGCCTGTCACTCAGCGGGCTGGCCGCCGTAGCGATGACCTACCTGAGTGAAGAGATCCATCCGCAACACATCGGCCTGGCCATGGGCCTGTACATCGGTGGTAATGCCATTGGCGGCATGAGCGGGCGCTTGATCATGGGCGTGCTGATCGACTTCGTCAGTTGGCACACTGCCACATTGATCATCGGCGCCCTGGCGCTGATTGCCGCCACGGTGTTCTGGAAAATCCTCCCCGAATCGCGCAACTTCCGCGCCACCAGCCTCAAGCCACGCAACCTGCTGGACGGCTTCGTCATGCACTTCAAGGACGCGGGCCTGCCGTGGCTGTTCCTCGAAGCGTTCCTGCTGATGGGCGCATTTGTGACCCTGTTCAATTACATCGGCTACCGCCTGCTGGCCGATCCGTATGACTTGAGCCAAGCCGTGGTGGGGCTGCTGTCGCTGGTGTACCTCTCGGGTATCTATAGCTCGGCGAAAATCGGCTCGCTGGCCGACCGTCTCGGCCGCCGTCGCGTACTGTGGGCCACCATCGTGCTGATGCTCTCGGGCATGGTCCTGACCCTGTTCACCCCTCTGTGGCTGGTGGTGCCGGGCATGCTGATCTTCACCTTCGGCTTCTTTGGCGCCCACTCGGTGGCCAGTAGCTGGATTGGCCGCCGTGCGGTGAAAGCCAAGGGGCAGGCGTCGTCGCTGTACCTGTTCAGCTATTACGTGGGCTCCAGCGTTGCGGGGACAGCGGGTGGGTTCTTCTGGCACTTTGCAGGCTGGAACGGCATCGGCGCATTTATCGTGGCGCTGTTGCTGGGTGCGTTGCTGGTGGCCTTGAAGCTGGCGAAGCTGCCGCCATTGGCCAAGGCCTAAAGCACCAGTCGCGCTTCCAGCAGGTTGTCGCGTTTTTCCAGGGTCAGCATCTGGAAGGCCCCGGCCTCTCGCTCCAGTTGCGCCAGCCACGCCAGCAGGGCTTGTGCATCGCCGCTGAGGGTCAGGCGCAATTGATCGCTTTCAACTTCAATCTGCTGCAGGCTCAGCCCTGCCGCCTCTGCGCTCTGGCTGATCTTCGAGGCCTGCGGCGCCCCTTGGGCCTGCAATGCCGAGCCTGGTTGGGCCTGCTTCAACTGCTGGGCCAATACCCACTGTCGCTGGTAGTGCTGCTCGGCGCTGGCCAGCCGCTGCTGGCTCGGCTGCCACGCCAACAGGAACAACAGCACGGCGATCAAAAACCACGCCAGGGCGCCCAGTAAAAAACGCTCGCGAGGGGCCAGCGCTTTCCAGGCGTGAAGGCCCTGCATCACCTTGGCTCTCATGATCGGTCCTCCAGCATCAACACCGCGTGCACCCGGCTACCTTCCTTGCTGGCATTGCCGACACGCACGGGCATGCCACTCAGCTGCCCGCGTTCACGCAACTGTTCCAGCTCGCTGAAACCGTGGGTGGTCAATTGGATTTTCCAGCCATCACCGCGACGAAATTCAATCCTCTCGACATTCACATCCCCTCCTCCGACCACTTGCTCGGTAAGGCCGACCAAGCGGGCCAACGGGGTTTCAGGTGACTGCGCACGGGTGCCCTGCAAGGCCTTGAACTGTGCGGCGAGATCGACAATTCGAGCCTGCTCCGGGTACAGCGCCTGGAAGTGCTCGACGCTTTGCGCGTAAAGCTGTTGCGCCTGCGTTTCAAAGTACTGGATACGCAACTGCATAAACCCCCAACCCAACATGAACGTCATTGCCGCTGCCAGCACGGCCGTTGACCAAGGCCAAGGTTGGCGGGTGGGAGCAAACTCGCCTTGCAGCAGGTTGATCGGTTGCCCCTGACCCCACAACGCTTGCTCGATCACCTCCCGGCTTTGGGCTTCGTCCAACCACTGCAAGGGTTCACCCAGCAAGGGTTCCAGTGCTTTGAGTGCGGACTCGGACATGGCCAGGCGCGCAGGGGCACCCAATACCCGGCGCCCCTGCCAATCCACGGCCGCGTGGCAGTCGGCGGGCAACACATCGGCATCCACATGCACGCTGCAAACGTCGATGCCAAGGGAGGCCAGCAGTTGCAGCAGCGCCTTGAAGCGCGCCTTGTGCGTCACCAACACCGTGTAACACCCTGCCGCGTCCCGACGCCCCGCGCATACATGCAAGCCTTCAAGGTCTTCACCCAGTTGCTCCTCGATGGCGAAGGCAATCGCTTGAGCGCTGGGACGACGCCTTGAAGGCCACGGTTCGCTGCGCAGGCCACTGCACATTTCCATTGGCAATAGCAGGTCAACCCGCTGCCCCGTCAATAACAGGGACGCATCGACCAGCGCCATCTGGCGGCTGTCACCGCCCGCCTGCCAGACACAACACGGCCATTGCCCCGAAGGCATGGCCAGGCCTTCGGCACTCAAATGCAGCCAGGTTTTCATCGCTAGATCTCACTCAAAGGGGCGGGCAATAGGCGTCGCTGCACCACGCGCCAGCGCCCGGATTTACGTTCACGCTCGACCTCGCTGGCCAGGCGCAAGTGGCTGGTACCCACGCTCACGTCAACGGTGATGCGAAACCAGCGGCTGCCGACCCCCAACCCGTGACTCGTCAGCCCAAGCCCGGCAATCAAAGGGTCGAGGGTGAAGGCCTGGACGCTGCGGTAGCCGTCGGCCGGACGTTGGCGTACCAAGGCTTCGGCGGTTGGCAGGGAAAGGCCTTCAAGTGTCGACAGCACCTGCGGTGACGTGGTGTTGATGTTCAAGCCCGCATCCCGAGGCAACAGGGCTACCCAAGGTTCCAGCTGGCGCAAGGTCTCACCGTCAACGCCCGGCAACACGCGCAAGTGGCTTAATGCCTGGCGCTCGCCTGTCGCCTGCAGGTCCAACGGTTTTAACCCTAGGGAATCGAGCAGGCGCGACCAGCGCTGCTGGGTGACCCGATCGACTTGCCCTGCACCGAGTAACGCGTTGAGGTTCAAGCGGCCGGACAGGTCTTCGATCTCCAGTGCAACGTGGGCGCCCTGCGCGTCGAAAGGCCAGGTGACATGTGCCCATGGTTGCCCACGGTGCACCGCCAGGGGCTCATCGTCACCAGCCGCCTTCAAGGCCAGCATTGCCCACGTTTCTGCCGACAATGCCAGTTGGCGAAGCTGCAACTGATGGATCTGCCGGGCACTGCCCTGCACCATCAAGTGGTGGCTGCGTAGCATGCCCGCCGTCAGCAGCAACGCCAGGCTCATCACCAGCAACACGCTGAGCAAGGCCACACCGCGCTGGCGCCCCTTCATGGGCGCGCCTGCGGCAATGACACGACGCGGCGAACCTGATCGAAACGGCCAACCGACACCACCACCTCCAGCGCCTGCGCAGGGTTGGCGGCGGCGTCCTTACCCACGGGCCAAACGTGGCTCCAACCTATTTGCGGCGCGAACAAGCGCCAGCTCAACAGGTCGACATCGTCGAGCAGTTTTTGGCGTTCGACCGTTGTGGATTCGGGGCTGCGGCTTTCGCGCCACAGCACTCGGTCATCCAGGCGGTACAGCACGTGCTGGCGTTCACTGCGCGGCAGATCCTGTGGGTTACGCCAGTTTTCGCGCTGCAGTTGCAAGGTCGTGGGGCCGAGGACAATGACCGATGACGCCAGTTGCAACGCATCGCGCTCGATAACCCCAAGGGCTCGCTGCAGGCGCCGCAGGTCCTGCCCGTGGCTGGTTGTTGCCTGCTGGGCGCGCACCACCGTGTCAAACAGGCGCCCACTGGCAAGGCCCAGCACGGCAAAGATGGCCAAGGCGACAACCAGCTCCAACAAGGTGAACCCTGACTGTTTATTCATGCTCGGCGGGTATCCAGCCACGGGTGTGATAGACCGCTGGCCCGCCGTCGGCAGGGCTGACACTGATATCCACTTCAAGCAAACGTGGGTCCGTTGTCGGTGCGAGGGTTTGCTCGACAATCCAGTCACGTCCATCAAAATGCCGCAGCAGTTGCTGGCGCCCAGGCGTTGCCGATTGCAGCCGCAGCTCGCTCAGTTGGTTGTCTGCTACCCAGGCGCACTGCACCTGTTCTTTGAGCCGGGCGTTCTGGCGCAAGGAGTAGTGACTGGCGGCGATCACCGCAGCGGCCAGCGTGGCGAAAATGGCCAGGGCGATCATCACCTCCAGCAAGGTGAACCCACGGTGTTTCGGCCGGGTCCGGCGCCTACGCTGTCTAGCCTTCAATCCATGGCTCCCCGATGCCATCGCTGACGACACTGGTCAAAACCTGCCCGGCGAACGCAAAAGACAGGACAAACGCACTGACTTCATCACTGCTCAGCGCCAACACTTGCGGCGCAAGCCGGTCCAGGCTCACGCGCAGCCCTTCCTGTTCCAAGTGCATGTGGACGTCCTGCGCGATGTGATGAAGGGCACCGGCCGGCTGCCAACCCTGAGGTTCAAGGCGAAAAACCTGATAGGCGTGAGGCTGCACCCGCAGCCCATATTCGCGCCCCTCATTAACGGCCTGTTCACGCAGTTGCTGGACCAATTGCAGCATCAAGCCTGCCTCCTGCCGCGCCTGGCGTGCCGGGCTGCTACCCGTTGCCAGGCTCACCGCGCCGAGCACAATGCCGACCAGGGCGATCACCACCATCAGTTCCAGCAAGGTAAAGCCGCGGCTCTGCCTGTGCATCGGCTCATTCACCCCAGTTGCCGATATCGGCCGCAAGGCCTTCACCGCCGCTCACGCCATCGGCGCCCAGGGAATACAGGTCATAGCCGCCGTTGGCAGAGCGCACGCCGGGGTTCAGGTATTGGTAGGGCGTACCCCACGGGTCTATCGGCATATTTTTCAGGTAGCCCTGAGGGTTCCAGTTCCGTGCGGGCGGCGTACCGGCGGGCCGCTTGCTCAAGGCCTCCAGGCCTTGCAGGGTAGAGGGGTAATGGCTGTTGTCGAGCCGGTACATTTCCAGGCTGGTGGCGATGGCCTGGATATCGGTCTTGGCGGCCGTGGCCTTGGCCTGGTCGGGGCGACCCATGAACTGCGGCACCACAATGGCCCCCAGCACACCGATGATCACCACCACCACCATGATTTCGATCAGGGTAAAACCCCGCTGTCCCCTACTCACGTTGAGCATTCAATTCACCAGTTGGTTAAGGCTTAAGATCGGCAACAGAATGGCCATGACGATCAGCAGCACCACGCCGCCCATCACCACCAGCATCGCCGGCTCGAACAAACTCACCACCAGCGCAATACGGGCGGCGAGGCTTTTTTCTTGTTGCTCGGCGGCGCGCGCCAGCATCGTGTCGAGTTCACCGGCGCGTTCACCGCTGGCGATCATGTGCAGCATCAGCGGCGGGATATCGCCCCCCAGTTCAAGGCCGCGGGTGAGCGTGCCGCCCTCGCGGACCGAGCGCGCGACATCGCTCATGCGCGCACGGATGGTGACGTTGCCAATCACAGCGGCGGCAATCTCCAGGGCATCCACCAAGGGCACCGCGCTTTTGCCGAGGATCGCCAGGGTGCTGGCAAACCGCGCGGCCTCCATGGCGCGAAAGACGCCGCCCAGCAGCGGAATGTGTAGTGCCAGGCGGTGCCACTGCCAGCGCCAACGCGGCTGGTTCAAGCTCCAACGCAGCGCGGCCCCGGCGACCAACAACAACGCCAACAACACCAGACCGTAGGTGCGCAGGCCGTGGCTGAAGGCGATCATGGCCTGGGTCAGCCAAGGCAGCGGCTGGCCACTGTCGATAAAGATCTTCACCACATCCGGCACCACATAACCGAGCAGGAAACCGACGATGGCCACACAGGCGAACATCAGCAGCGCCGGGTACACCAAGGCCAGTTGGATTTTTTGCCGGGAGGCCTGGCGGGCTTCGGTGTAGCTCGCCAGTTGTTCAAGCACATGCCCCAAATGGCCGGAGCGTTCACCCGCCGCGATGGTGGCGCGGAACACCTCGGGAAATGCACGGGGAAACACGCCAAGCGCCGACGCCAGGGACTGCCCCTCCATCACCCGGTCGCGCACCTGTGCAAGCAAGCTGCTGACCCGCAGCTTTTGGCTTTGCTGGGCGACGGCTTGCAGTGCCTGCTCCAAGGGCAAGCCCGCCTGGACCAGGGTCGATAACTGCAGGGTAAGCAGCGCCAGGTCTGCCGCACTCAACCCTGCTACCCGCACCGGCCCCCGGGCGGCGCGTTCGCTGGCAGCCTGCACTTGGTTGGGCAACAACCCGCGCTCACGCAATAACTGCCGGGCATGTCGCGGGCTGTCGGCCTCTTGCCGGCCTTTGCAGGCTCGCCCGTCGCGGTCCTGGGCGCGATAGTCGTAGGTGGGCATGGCTAGTCCTCCTGGGTGACACGCAGCAGTTCGTCCACACTGGTCAACCCCTCCAGCACCAGGCGGCGACCGTCTTCGAACAGGCTGGGGGAGGCTCGTCGGGCCTCGGCCACGAGCACCTGCTCGTTGGCACCTTGATGAATCAACGCAGACAGTGCAGGCGTGATGCTGACCAGCTCATAAATGCCGATACGCCCGCGATAGCCTTGGCGACATTGATCACAGCCTGCGGCCTTGAACACCTGGGGCGCTTGATCAGGGTCCAGGCCCAGCCGCCGACACACTTCGGCATCCGCCACAACGGCGGTCTTGCAGGCCGGGCAGAGCGTGCGTAACAAGCGCTGAGCCAGCACGCCGACCAGGGATGATGCGAGCAGATAGGCATCCACCCCCATATCCACCAACCGAGTGATGGCGCCGATGGCGCTGTTGGTATGCAAGGTCGATAGCACCAAGTGCCCGGTGAGAGAAGCCTGCACCGCGATCTCGGCGGTTTCCCCGTCACGGATCTCGCCCACCATCACCACGTCAGGGTCCTGGCGCAGGATCGCCCGCAAGCTGCGCGCAAAGGTCATTTCGACCTTGGGGTTGACCGGCGTCTGGCCGATGCCCGGCAGGTGATATTCAATCGGGTCTTCAACGGTGAGGATGTTGCGGGTCTGGTCGTTGAGGTGGGTCAGCGCGGCGTACAGGCTGGTGGTCTTGCCCGACCCGGTGGGGCCGGTGACCAGGAAGATCCCATGGGGTTTGCCCAGCAGTTGCTGCAGGCCCGCGAGGGTTGGCAGCGCCATGCCCAGGCGGGCCAGTTGCAGGCGCCCGGCCTGTTTGTCGAGCAGGCGCAGCACCACCCGTTCACCATGGGCCGAGGGCAGTGTGGAAACGCGCACATCCACTTCGTGGCCGGCCAGGCGCAAGGCCATGCGGCCGTCCTGGGGCACGCGCTTTTCGGCGATATCCAGGCGCGCCATGACCTTGATGCGTGACACCAGCAGCGTCGCCAGTTCACGCCGTGGCTTGAGCATTTCGCGCAGCTGGCCGTCCACCCGCATGCGCACCGTCAGCGTGTGTTCAAAGGTTTCCAGGTGCACATCGGAGGCTTTTTCCCGCACGGCTTCACTGAGCAAGGCGTTGATCAGCCGAATGATTGGCGCGTCCCCCTGCTGCTCCAGCAAGTCAGCGGCCTGTGGCACCTGGTCCACCAGGCTGAGTAAGTCCAGTTCATCGTCCAACCCTTGGGCGACTTGTTCGGCGGCGCTTTGCCCATCGCTGTAGGCCTGGGCCAGGCGCTCGGCAAAGGCATCGCCGGCCAGCACTTGCAACGGCAACTCGTGATCGCTCAGGCGCCGTGCTTCGGCAATCGCGCTCAAGGGCGTGTCACTGCGCACCACCAGTTGGCCGTCATCGAGCAACACACCAAAGCGCCGGGCAAAACCAAAGGGCAATGGCTTCATCGCGCCTCCGACGCCGGCCTGCGCGCATCGAACAATTGCGCCGGTTCATCGGGCAGGCGCGGCTGGCTTTGCTCGCGCAAGTCCTGGTAGCGCTGCTGGCTGATGCCGGAGAGGTCCTGGCCACTGCGTACGATGGTTGGCCGCAGGAACACCATCAGGTTGCTCTTGGTCTGGGTATCGCGGCTCCAGCGAAACAATGCGCCCAGGTAGGGAATATCGCGCAGTAACGGCACACCACTTTTTTGGCTGCGTACGCTGTCTTTGATCAGGCCGCCGATGACGATGATCTGGCCATCATCGGCCAGGATCGTGCTTTTCAGCGCACGTTTATTGGTGATCAGGTCCGAGGAATCGACGCCGGAGACGGCCGGCGCAATATCCGAGACCTCCTGCTCCACCTCCAGGCGCAAGGTCGAGCCTTCGTTGATATAGGGTTTGATCTTGAGGCTGATCCCGACGTCCTTGCGCTCCACGGTCGTGAAGGGATTGTCTGCACCACTGCCTGTGGTGGCGTAGGAACCGGTCTTGAACGGCACGTTCTGGCCGACGATGATTTCTGCCTCCTGGTTGTCCAGGGTCAACAGGCTCGGGGTCGACAGCAGGTTGCTATGGGTGTTGCTGGCCAGGGCCGAGATCAAGGCCCCAAAGCGATCAGTGCCGAGTTTTAGCACAGCGCCATCGGGGGCAACGGTATTCTCGTCGAACTTGAGGGCGCCAAGAATCGGGATGCCGCTACCCGAGAAATTTACAACGCCCTGGGCGCGGCCACCATTGAGCGCCCATTGCACGCCGAGCGCCTCGCTGATGTCACCGCTGACCTCAACAATCGCCGCGTGGATCAGCACTTGCGCCCGAGGCTGGTCCAGCTCCCTCACAATCGCTTCCAGCGTGGCGAGCTGGGCGGCTTCGGCGACGATCACCAGGGCATTCTGGCTTTCATCTGCCCGCACCATGAACGGCTGGGTGTTGGCAGCGTCTTTCAGAGCCGTGGATGTCGGCGTTGTCTTCGTGCCCTGCCCCATGGTGTCCAGCACCTCGGCCAATTGCTTGGCATCGCTGTAGCGCAGGCGAATTACCCGGGCATTGTCCAGGCGTGCAGGCGTGGCCGTGTCCAGGCTACGCGCCAGTTGCACCAGGCGCTGGCGCACCTCTGGTGTACCGACGATGACCAATCGGTTGCTGCGCGAGTCCGCCAGGACCTGAATGGCGCTGTCGGCATTCTGTTTGCCGAGTGAGGCTTCCATCAGGCGTGCGATGTCCGCCGCCACGCCGTGGCGCAGTTCGATCAGTTCATGGGTATTTTTGGCCCCGGAATCCAGCTGCCGGATGACCTCGCCAATTCGGCCAACGTTGCGCGCTGTGTCCGTAACCACCAAGGCATTGGCAGACACCGAGGGGCCGACATAACCGTTGGGCGAGATCAGTGGCCGCACCAGGCCCGCCAGGTCCGACGCGTTGCTGGAACCTAGCGCATAAACTTGGGTAACAAACTGCTGCGCAGCCGGCGCGCGCGCATCCGTGGCGCTGG
This sequence comes from Pseudomonas sp. 18175, assembly GCF_050432925.1. Taxonomy (NCBI): domain Bacteria; kingdom Pseudomonadati; phylum Pseudomonadota; class Gammaproteobacteria; order Pseudomonadales; family Pseudomonadaceae; genus Pseudomonas; species Pseudomonas sp. 18175. The sequence continues at coordinate 54,451 of NZ_JBKFTO010000034.1, forward strand.
CCTGGGACTTGGCCTGGGCAACTGGAACAATAAGGATCTGGTCGCCCTGGTCGATGACGCTGAAGTCATGGGCATCCAGCACGCTGTAGAACAGGCGCCGCACACCTTCGCGGTCCAGCGCCTGGCGGGACATGACCGTAATGCGCCCCTGGATTTTCGGATCGAGGATTACCGTGGTGTCGAGGATGGTCGACATTTCCTCGACCACATCGCGCAGTTCGGCGTTATTCATCGTCAGTTGCCAGCGCTGCTCCGTGCCTGACGAGGGCCCGCCATACAAGGCGAACGCGACAAAGGCGACCGCCCGGACACGCTGCCCGATCATGCTGTTCATGAACCTATTCACTCCTCGATGTTTCGACCGTGGGCCGCAGATGACGGGACGCGGCCGCCTGTCGGTGGGTGTCGGCAGGTTGGAGAAAACGCGGGCCTGCGGGGTAAAGGCTCAATCGCTCTTCACGCCCTTGGCGCCACAACACCACATGTGCAGGCTCGATACGGCGCAACAAACTGCCACCCGGCAAGCGCTCGCCAGCACGATAAAAGCGCTCGCCGTCGGGCCCGGCCAGCAAGGCGCGTGACTCGCTGTCACGGGCGACCACTGTGGCCCGCAGGGTCAGCGGTTCAGCACTGTCCAAGACACTGCCTTGAGTGGTCAGGCCAAGCACCGTCGCCACTGCCTGGGTGTTGAGCGCGGAGGGTGGCGTAAGCGTGGGCAACGGTGCAGGCATGGTTTGCACAGTGGCCCATTGCGCCCGGCGGAACTGCCATTCCTGCCACCCAAGCACTCCCCCATAGCTCATGGGCAGCATCAGGAGGAGTACCCGCCAACCTGTCGGCATCACCGGGCGTCCGCCCCTTGGGAGAAAGACATATTTTTGAGGACCCTACGGCCACACACTTCATGTTTGATAACGGCCCCCACATGCATGGCAATCAGGGCCAGCAAGGCGATACAGGCCTGGATATGCACCCGCATGAAATACTCAATAGCCGCCGGGTCAGTTAACAGTTGGGCGACCACCAAGACGTCAAATATGTTGATCGGACGGTCCATCATCAAAACGCCCGTCACCAGCACAACACCCACCATCACATACATTGCCTTGTGAACTAACAAGGCTATGTATTCGTTGACGGACCGCGTTTGGCCACACGTGGAAAACCCATGCATGAAAGAGCTATAGACCCTGAGCACAAACACGGGAATATAAAGCGACGTCAGAGATACATTAACAAAGCCCACCCACGCTTTAGTGACTGGCGCAACGTCAAAGAGCGCAACGTAAAAACCGGACAACATGGCCCACAAAATAACAGCCGCCGAGATCCAATGAAGCACAATTTGGACAGGCGTATAGCGCGTGCACTTTTCCAACTGAAGTTCCGTACTTAAAAAACATTACACACTAAAAATACCCGGGCAAATTCAGATGAACTTGCCCAGGCTTAGTCAACTAACGGTTAGAGCTGGTCCCAGGCATCTTGCCAATGGTGACCAACACCCGGCTCATAGCCGTTGGCAGTAGGGATGTATTGTTTGCAGTAGCCCGACACAGGGAACGGCTTGCACTCGTAGACTTCACCCGTTTGCGGGTGCAGCACGCGAGTACCGGCAGTGTAAGTTTCCAGGCCTTGCGGGAACACGAAATGGTAGTCGTGCGCACCGCCTTCACCTGTCAGATTGAGCGGCTTGGAATCCTGGAGAACAGTACGACCATCAGTGGTAGTACCAATCAGCTTCACAACGTGAGCACCAGGCTCGGAGCGCACATCAATTGCGAGCCAGTTGCCGGAACCCTGTACCAGGGTTTTCACAGTGCCGACCGCTTTGTTGTTGGCGTTGTACAAGGTGGCTTCAACGTTCATTTCGCGGTTGGCGAGCACGGTGAAGTTCATGGTCGTGCGGCCTTTTTCCAGCTGATACTCCTCAGCAACCGATGATAAGAGCATTTTGGCGTCCTTATCCTGTTGCATCTGCGGAGCGACTTCGTAACGAACTACGCCGCTGTCTTTCTGGGCATACAGGTTATTTTGGCCTTTGACCGGCACAACATTGCCCTGCTCGTCGCGGATGCCCGCTTGAATCAAGGACTGGGTCTTGTTGATGGTTTCTGCCAGCTTGAACGCCCAATTCTCAGGTTTGCCTTCTTCGGCGTTATCAATGCTGATTTCAACCGAGTGTGCAGCGCTCTCGCCATTTGCGGTAAAGGCACGGGCCTTGACCTTGTCGCCAGGCAGCAATGGGGTGGAGGCCCCCGTGCTGCCAACATTGCTCCAGCCGCCTGGCAGATCAGCTTCGGCAATGATGTTCACGTCAACAACGTTGTAGAACGCGGCATCGGTGTCACCAACGGTCCAGATACCGAGAAGAACGTGAGAGCCGTTTTTGTCCTGAGGAATGACACACTCATGCTTGGCACCCGGTGTTGGCAGCACGTTGCCACCGTCGACCGAGCAGAACGGGGTGCTTTCAAACGAAGCACGTGTGAGCGGTAGGTTAGGGTTCCAGCCATTGCGGGTGACGAAGTACTCATGCTTGGTCGCCGGATGGGGCGCGGTGTACTTCCAATCGAACTTTATCGTGCGATCTTTGATTTCGGTCTTGTACCAACGGTCGGCCGACTGGACGTCCATGGCTGCGAACAGGCCATGTCCACCACTGGCAATCTTCCCATCAACTGGACCCTGCAACGGCGCGCCGCCGACTCCGGCAGGGAAACCCTTGAAGGTTTCACCCACGCTCTGTGGCTCATACTGTGCACCACCGCAATCCTTGTTCAGGCCTTTCTGGCACTGCAATGCGCGTGATGGCGGGTCATTTAGATAACCGTGTGCCTGAACCCCTTGGGTGGGCAGCAACAAAGCACTCAACAAGGCGAGCGAGGACGCACCGCCCCAACGGGACAATTCTTTCTTGATCATAAAATTTCGACCCAACTTAACGACCTGACAAAACCCATATCGACGATATGGACGACGTTCTACGGTTGCTGTAACACAAGCGGGGCGAAGTTTTATAAATTACAAGAAACCTGTATGTAGGACAAATTGCATTATCAACATAGAAGTTTCCCAACAAGCCACATAAACCACACAACTATAAGACCATTCTTACAACTAATGCATTCTTCAAACAGAATTAGGTGCACGCCAAACACAATATAAACGCAATAAACATTGAGCAGCATGTATAGGCATCACCCTCTTGAAAAAGACGGTGATGCCGTTCAAGCACTGGGTATTACTGGTGATATTGCGCGGACAACTCATGTACCGCTTGCAAGAACGCACCCGCATGCTCCGGGTTCACTTCCGGCGTGATGCCATGACCCAGGTTGAACACGTGCCCGGTACCCTTGCCGTAGCTGGCCAGGATACGGCCGACTTCGGTGCGGATCGCTTCCGGCTTGGCGTACAGCACGGTGGGGTCCATGTTGCCTTGCAGTGCCACGCGGTTGCCCACACGCTGACGGGCTTCGCCCAGGTCGCAGGTCCAGTCCAGGCCCAGGGCATCGGCGCCTGCATCGGCAATGCTTTCCAACCACAGGCCGCCGCCCTTGGTGAACATGATCACGGGCACCTTACGGCCTTCGTGTTCACGGATAAGGCCGCTGACGATCTTGCGCATGTAGGCCAGGGAGAACTCCTGGTACGCCGCCGCCGACAGGTTGCCACCCCAGGTGTCGAAGATCTGCACCGCTTGTGCACCGGCCATGATCTGGCCGTTGAGGTAGGAGGTGACCGACTGCGCCAGCTTGTCCAGCAGCAGGTGCATGGCCTGTGGGTTGTCGTAGAGCATGGCCTTGGTCTTGCGGAAGTCTTTGGACGAGCCGCCTTCGACCATGTAGGTGGCCAGGGTCCATGGGCTGCCAGAGAAGCCGATCAGTGGCACGCGGCCGTTAAGCTCGCGGCGGATGGTGCTTACGGCGTCCATCACGTAGCCGAGGTCTTTGTGCGGATCAGGGATCGGCAGGGCTTCGATGTCGGCCAGGGTGCTCACGACTTTCTTGAAACGCGGGCCTTCGCCGGTTTCGAAATACAGGCCTTGGCCCATGGCATCAGGAATGGTGAGGATGTCGGAAAACAGGATGGCCGCGTCCAGTTGCGGGTAGCGGTCCAGCGGCTGCATCGTGACTTCGCAGGCGAACTCCGGGTTCATGCACAGGCTCATGAAGTCGCCGGCGTTGGCGCGACTGGCGCGGTATTCCGGCAGGTAGCGACCGGCCTGGCGCATCATCCACACGGGGGTGACGTCCACGGGTTGCTTGAGCAGGGCACGAAGGAAACGGTCGTTCTTGAGGGCAGTCATGTCGGCATCCGCAAAAAAAGTGCGGGCATTTTCTCAGAGCCGAGCGCAAAAGGCACGGAATGGGCCGTGCCTTTTATCTATTGGGTTGATTTGCGGCAATAACTTGAACCTGCGCAAAACAAATGTGGGAGCTGGCTTGCCTGCGATTGCGGTGGTTCAGTCGATACATCCGGTGACTGTTACATCGCTATCGCAGGCAAGCTGAACTGGCCTAATGAATTTGGACACATCAATAGGGCGCTATGATGGCGCCCAAACCCGAGGTGTGCAGATGATGCGAAAGTCCTATTCCAGCGAGTT
>NZ_JBKFTO010000035.1:0-50520 GCF_050432925.1 Pseudomonas sp. 18175
TGGGGCAAGAGCCCTTTGCTTACTTTGGGGCTTTTCCAAAGTGAGCCGCCGTAAGGGCGGAACCATAAGCCGCCGTTACCCAAATAACGGATATGTACACCGAAAAAATGCCATCGCAGGCAAGCCAGCTCACACATTAGACCGGTGTACATCCAACAAAACTCAGCCGCAGGACAGACCGCCTTCGCGAGCAAGCCCGCTCCCACATGTCCAGCGCAACACTCAAAGTTGTGTAGATACCTATGGTCATCGCAGGCAAGCCACACACACACAAGCGAGTTCCCACATGGGGTTTGGATTTGGGTTAGAAGAGGCGGGCGAGCAGGGCGGTGACGGCGGTTTCAACCCGCAGGATACGTGCGCCCAACTGTACCGGCTGCATGCCGGCCTTGGCCAGAAGGTCTACTTCATAGGGAATCCAGCCTCCCTCCGGGCCAATGGCCAGGGTCACCGGCTCATCCAGCCCACGCGGGCAGGCCGGGTAATCGCCGGGATGGCCGATCAACCCCAAGGTGCCGTCAACCATGGCCGGCAGGCGGTCTTCGACGAACGGTTTGAAGCGCTTCTCGATGATGATCTCGGGCAACACCGTATCCCGCGCCTGTTCCAAACCAAGGATCAGTTGTTCGCGAACCGCCTCGGGTTCCAGAAACGGCGTTTGCCAAAAGCTCTTTTCCACCCGGTAGCTGTTGACCAACACCACCTTGGGCACGCCCATGGCGGCCACGGTTTGCAGCACCCGGCGCAGCATTTTCGGGCGGGGCAGGGCCAGCAGCAGGGTCAGGGGCAGTTTGGCCGGCGGCGGCTGGTCGAAGCTCACTTGCAGCTCGGCTTCGCCGGCGTCCAGGCGCAGCAACTGGGCATTGCCCATCAGCCCGCCGATGCGGCCGACCCGCAGGTTGTCGCCTACGGCGGCGCGGTGCACTTCCTGCATGTGCACCAGGCGTCGGTCACGCAGCACCACGCGGTCGGCCGCGATAAAGTCGGCCTCCTCCAGCAGCAATAGGTTCACGGCTGGGTCGCTGGCGGCTGGTCGTCTTCGGGTTGGTCGTCCGGATGGTCGCCACGTTTGCTGATCAAACCGCTGAACAGGATGCCGATCTCGAACAGCATCCACATCGGCACGGCCAGCAGGGTCTGGGAGAAGATATCCGGCGGGGTAAGGATCATGCCCACCACAAAGCAGCCGATGATCACGTACGGGCGGATCTTCTTCAGGTACGCCACGTTGACCACGCCGATCCACACCAGCAGCACCACGGCCACGGGGATTTCGAAGGCCACGCCAAAGGCGAAGAACAGCGTCATCACGAAGTCGAGGTAACTGGTGATGTCGGTCATCATTTCCACACCGGCCGGGGTGGCGGCGGCGAAGAATTTGAAGATCAGCGGGAACACCAGGAAGTAGGCGAACGCCATGCCGGTGTAGAACAGTAGGATGCTCGACACCAGCAATGGCACCGCGATGCGCTTCTCATGCTTGTACAGGCCCGGTGCGATAAAGCCCCAGATCTGGTGCAGGATCACCGGGATCGCCAGGAACAGCGACACCATCATCGTCAGCTTCAACGGCGTGAGAAATGGCGACGACACATCGGTGGCAATCATCGTCGCGCCGGCCGGCAGGTACTGGCGCAGGGGCGTGGAGACGAAGGTGTAGATCTGCTGGGTAAAGGCAAACAACCCGGCAAAGATGATGAAGATGGCCGCTACGCAACGCAGCAGGCGGGTACGCAGCTCGGTGAGGTGCGAGACCAGCGGCATATGCTGGTCGTTTTCCGGTTTATCAGCGCTCATGGGGCTCGCGGCGGCAAAGTAGGGTCATGGGGCGCGGGCGACGCAGCAGGCGTCGGCGCAGGCTCGGTGGGCGCAACAGGTGTGGCTTCGATAACCGGCGCAGGTGCGATGCTCTGTTCGGCCACAGGCTCAACCGGTTTGGCAGGCTCCTGCACCGGCGACAGAATCTTGCGGGCCTCTTGCTCCAACGACAGGATGTGCTCGTTGTGCAGTTGGCGGCGGATTTCGTCGGCGCCGATTTCCCGTTCAACTTCCTGTTTGATGGCGTTGAAACTGCGTTTCAGGCGCCCGATCCACAGGCCGGCCGTGCGCGCGGCACCGGGCAGGCGTTCTGGCCCCAGTACCAGCAGGGCCACGAGGCCGACGAGCAGCAGTTCAGAGAAGCTGATACCAAACATTAGTCAGTGCTCACGAGTCTTTGCGGGTCGGCTCTTCGACTTTCTCAGCCTGTACGTCGAAGGTACGACGCTCGCTGATCGGCTGGGCGGCCTGGGGGTGTACAGGCTGCGCTGGCGGTACTGGGCTGGCCGCAGGGTCGGCTGGCTTTTCGTCGTCGTTCATGGCTTTACGAAAGCCCTTGATCGACTCGCCCACGTCAGTGCCCAGGTTCTTGAGTTTCTTGGTGCCGAATACCAGTACGACCACCACCAGAATGACGATCCAGTGTTTCCAGTCAAAAATGCCCATGCTGCAATTCCTCTGTGAAAGTGAGTCAGGTAGTCGGGCGCGAGGCCTTTTCGGCGTGCCCGGACAAGCCAAAGCGACGGTCCAGTTCATCCAGTACGGCCTGTGGATGCTGCCCCAGTTGGGCGAGCATGACCAGGCTGTGGAACCAAAGGTCTGCAGTTTCGTAGATCACGTCGCTGCAATCGCCGCTGATTTGTGCGTCCTTGGCGGCGATGATCGTCTCAACGGATTCTTCGCCGAGCTTTTCCAGAATTTTGTTCAAACCCTTGTGGTACAGGCTTGCAACGTAGGAGCTGTCGGCGTCTGCGCCTTTGCGGTCTTCCAGCACCTGGGCCACGCGGTTGAGGGTATCGCTCATGTCTAGTGTCCTGCCGAGTAGATGGCGTGCGGGTCTTTGAGCACCGGTTCCACCACTTTCCATTCGCCATTCTCGAACACGCGATAGAAGCAGCTGTGACGGCCGGTGTGGCAGGCGATGTCGCCGATCTGCTCGACCTTGAGGATGATCACATCCGCGTCGCAGTCGATGCGCATCTCGTGCAGGGTCTGCACGTGCCCGGACTCTTCGCCCTTGCGCCACAGTTTGCCACGCGAGCGTGACCAGTAAATGGCGCGCTGCTCAGTGGCGGTGAGGCTCAAGGCCTCGCGGTTCATCCAGGCCATCATCAGCACGCGCCCGGTTTTGTAGTCCTGGGCAATGGCCGGCACCAGGCCGTCACTGTCCCACTTGATCTCGTCCAGCCAGTCTTTCATGTTCGGCTCCGGCAATTTGCGACAGTGTATAACCGGATTGGCTATCGACGCACGATCAGATAAACACCCACGGCGACCATGATGCCGGCCGGCCAGTGGCCCAACGCATTCAATGGCCCGCCCAGGCCCAGTATCACGCCACCCACCAAGTGCGCGGCGCCCAGCAGGCGCAGGAACCAGTCATCCTTGCGCTTGTGCCACGGCGGCGGTGGGTCCTTGGCGTGGGGCTGGGACATGCGCTCCAGCAGGTCGCGGGTCATACTGGCCAAGTGCGGCAATTGTTCGAACTGGCTGTGCAGGTTGCCGATCAGCGTCTTGGGGCTGACCCGCTCACGCATCCAGCGCTCCAGGAACGGCTGGGCGGTGTTCCACAGGTCCAGGTCCGGGTACAGCTGACGGCCCAGGCCTTCGATGTTCAGCAGGGTTTTTTGCAGCAGTACCAACTGCGGCTGCACTTCCATATTGAAGCGGCGTGCAGTCTGGAACAGGCGCATCAGCACCTGGCCAAAGGAAATGTCTTTCAGTGGTTTTTCAAAGATCGGCTCGCACACGGTACGAATCGCTGCTTCGAATTCGTTGAGCTTGGTCTCGGCCGGCACCCAGCCCGAATCGATGTGCAACTGCGCCACGCGGCGGTAGTCACGTTTGAAGAAGGCGAACAGGTTGCGCGCTAGGTAGTCCTGGTCTTGCGGGGTCAGGCTGCCGACGATGCCGCAGTCGATCGCAATGTACTGCGGGCTCCACGGGTTCACGGTGCTGACGAAGATATTGCCTGGGTGCATGTCGGCGTGGAAGAAACTGTCGCGGAACACCTGGGTGAAGAAAATCTCCACACCGCGCTCGGCGAGCATTTTCATGTCGGTGCGTTGGTCGGCCAGGGTGGCGAGGTCGGTGACCTGCACGCCGTAGATGCGCTCCATCACCAGCACTTTGGGGCGGCACCAGTCCCAATACACTTGCGGCACGTACAGCAGGGGCGAGCCTTCGAAGTTGCGCTTGAGCTGGCTGGCGTTGGCGGCTTCGCGCAGCAGGTCGAGTTCGTCGTAGATGGTTTTCTCGTAGTCGGCGACCACATCCACCGGGTGCAGCAAACGCGCATCGGCACTGAAACGCTCGGCGGCGCGGGCGAGGATGAACAGCCACGCCAGGTCCTGGCCGATGATCGGCTTGAGGCCGGGGCGAATCACCTTCACCACCACTTCTTCGCCGCTCTTGAGCTGCGCCGCATGCACTTGGGCCACGGAGGCGGAGGCCAGGGGCTCGACGTCGAAACGGCTGAACACTTCGCTGATCTTTTGGCCCAGCTGTTCTTCAATCAGCTTCATCGACAGCTGCGGATCGAACGGCGGTACGCGGTCTTGCAAGAGCATCAGCTCATCGGCGATGTCTTCGGGCAGCAGGTCGCGACGGGTGGAGAGGATCTGCCCAAACTTGATAAAGATCGGCCCCAAATCCTGCAACGCCAGGCGCAGGCGCGCGCCACGGCTCAGCTCCAGCTTTTTGCGCGGGAACCAGCGCCACGGCAGCACATAGCGCACCGCCAGCAGGAACCACGGCAGGGGCAGGGCGAACAGCAGGTCATCGAGTTGATAGCGGATTACGACGCGCTGGATACGAAACAAACGGCGGACGGCGAGCAGCTTCATGCGTTATCGCTTGGATCAAGGGAACGGCTCAGGCGCTCGAAGCGTGCCTCAAGGCGTTCCAGGTCGATTTTGGCCTTGTCGAGTTCACGAAAGCGCGCTTGCGCTTCCCGTTGCCCGACCAGGGTGCGCGATTCTTCGCTCAGGTATTCGGCGAGGTTCTGGTTGAGGCTGGCGAACCCCTGTTGGTACCAACGCGAGCGGCTGCGCAGGTGCCCGCTGATCAACTGGGTGGCCACCGGGCCGATCCAGCGTGACAGCTCGAATTCCCAGTCCAGCTCCAGGTCTTGCAGCACGGCGGCCAGGTCCATCAGCACCGAGCTGTCACCTTCCAGCTCCACCTCGGCGCTGTGCAAGATTGCGGTCTTGTTGCGGCTCAGCGCCAGGTGCAGCAGGCTCGAGGCCGGTGCGCGCAGGGTGCAGTCGGCCTCGGCGGCCCATTGGGCGGCGAGCATCAGGCCTTCATCGCTGGGCAGGATAAACAGCTGCAAGGCGGGGCTGCGGCAGTCCACGGCAATCACTTTGCCGTTGAGGTGCGCAAGCCGCGCCAGGGCGGTGCTGTCCAGTCGCAGTACACGGTTAACCCCGTGCTCGACGCTGGCGAGAAGACCTTGGAACAGCATCAGGGCTTGATGCCGCGGTGCAGGGCGACGATGCCGGAGGTCATGTTGTGGTAGGTCACGCGGTCGAAGCCGGCGTCTACCATCATCGACTTGAGGGTTTCCTGGTCGGGGTGCATGCGGATCGATTCGGCCAGGTAGCGGTAGCTCTCGGCGTCATTGGTGATCAGCTTGCCCATCAACGGCATGAAGGCGAAGGAGTAAGTGTCGTAGACCTTGGACATGATCGCGTTGGTCGGCTTGGAGAACTCCAGCACCAACAGGCGGCCACCCGGCTTGAGCACGCGCAGCATGGAGCGGATCGCGTCTTCCTTGTGGGTGACGTTGCGCAGGCCGAAGGCGATGGTTACGCAGTCGAAATGGTTGTCGGGGAACGGCAGCTTTTCAGCGTCGGCCTGGACGAATTCGATATTGCCGGCCACGCCTTTATCCAGCAGGCGATCGCGACCGACCTTGAGCATCGAGCCGTTGATGTCGGCCAGCACGACCTGGCCGGTAGGGCCGACGAGCTTGGAGAACTTGGCCGCCAGGTCGCCCGTACCGCCGGCGATGTCCAGCACGCGGTTACCGGTGCGTACGCCCGACAGCTCGATGGTGAAACGCTTCCACAGGCGATGCATGCCGCCCGAGAGCACGTCGTTCATCAGGTCGTACTTGGCCGCGACGGAGTGGAACACCTCAGCGACTTTTTCCGCCTTTTGGCTTTCCGGGACGTTCTTGAAGCCGAAGTGAGTGGTGGGTTCGGCATCGCTGCCTTTGCGCTGATCAGTCATATCGCTGTCACCAAAAGAGAATGCGGGACATGATAATCCCCAAGGCCTGCTTTGTCTTGGCAAGGCTCATCTGTAGTGAGCGGGCTTGCCCCGCGCTAGGTGGCGAAGCCGCCCCAATAGGGCCGCCGCGGTGTTTCAGGAAGACCGAGTTGCTTGGGTTTAGGGCGGCTTCGCCACCCAGCGCGGGGCGAGCCCGCTCACTACAAGGTATAGAATGACGGCCACCGAGACCTTTTGCCGCATAGAAGGTATCCAAACCGCTATTAAAGAGGAGTCATTGCAATGGCCCGTATAACCGTTGAGCGTGCACATTCCCTGGGTAAAGAAGGGGCGCGGGCAAAGGCCGACAAGTTGGCGCAAAAACTTCAGGAGCAATATGGCCTGGAACCGTCGTGGTCCGGCGATACCTTGAACCTCAAGCGTTCGGGGGTTAAAGGCACCGTACTTGTAGCCGATGATTCGCTGCGCATTGATGTGGAACTGGGGCTGTTGATGTCGGCCATGAGTGGCACCATCAAGTCCGAAATCGAGAAAGCCCTGGATAAAGCGCTTGCTTGAACGTTGTGTTCTAGGGTGCCGATTCTAATTTTTCCTCCTACTTTGTGCCCAAGCCCTCAACTCCTGTGGGCCGTTCCTCCCCCCTATTCTGCGTGAGGTGCACCATGGCCAAAGTTATCTTGAAGAAAAAAATCGACGCCCACACCACTGCCCTGAGTGACGTTAAATCCTACGCCCGCAAGATTTGGCTGGCAGGCCTGGGGGCTTATGCCAAGGTCGGCAGCGAAGGCAGCGAGTACTTCAAAGAGCTGGTTAAAACGGGTCAACATGTTGAAAGTAAAGGCAAAAAAGTTGCAGTTGAACAACTTGAGGCCGCCAACAGTCAGATTGACCAAGTAAAGAGTAATGTCTCCTCCGTCAAAGGTCTGGTAGAAGTTCAGCTGGATAAAGTTGAAAAAGCTTTTGATACTCGTGTTGCAAGTGCCTTGAATCGAATCGGCATTGCGTCTAAACATGACGTGGAGACACTCTCTGCTAAGCTCGAAGAGCTGACGGCATTGCTCGAACGTGTCGCGCGTAAACACTAAGGAGACATCGGGATGGCTGTTAAAAAGACTACTCAGAAAGAAGGCAGCTCGTGGGTCGGGGAAGTTGAAAAATATTCCCGTAAGATCTGGCTGGCTGGTTTAGGCGTGTACTCGAAGGTTAGCAGTGACGGCGGCAAATACTTCGAGACTTTGGTCAAGGACGGCGAGAAGGCCGAGAAGTTGACCAAAAGCACCGTCGGTAAAAAAGTTGAAGCGGCCAAGGCAACTGCCGGCTCCGCCAAGTCGAGCGTTTCTGACGCCTGGGGCAAGTTGGAAGAAACGTTCGACAAGCGCCTCAACAGTGCCATTTCGCGACTGGGCGTGCCTAGCAAAGCCGAACTGAAGACGCTGCACAGCAAGGTCGACACCCTGACCAAGCAAATCGAAAAACTCACTGGCGCCAAAGTGGCTCCGGTAAAAACCGCAGCGGCCAAACCGGCTGCCAAGCCTGTCGCTAAAACCGCTGCTGCAAAACCCGCCGCTAAAACGGCAGCCAAGCCATTGGTAAAAGCTGCCGCCAAGCCGGCTGCCAAGGCCCCAGCAAAAGCAGCCGCCAAGCCTGCGGCAAAAGCCGCCGCTTCCAAACCGGCCGCCAAGCCTGCTGCTAAACCTGTGGCTGCTAAAGCGGCTGCCAAGCCTGCGGCCAAAGCAGCAGCCAAACCTGCGGCGAAACCTGCGGCCAAAGCAGCGGCCAAGCCTGTGGCTAAAACCGCAGCGGCCAAACCTGCTGCTGCCAAGCCAGCCGCCGCGAAACCGGCCGCCAAGCCGGCAGCGACTAAGCCTGCGGCAAAACCTGCCGTGGCGAAAAAACCAGCGGTGGCCAAAAAGCCTGCGGCGGCCAAGCCTGCTGTTGCTGCCAAGCCAGCCACTTCGGCACCAAGCGTTTCGACAGCCAACTCGGTGTCCGCGCCCACCCCTGCCGCTACTGCGACTGCAACGCCGGTAACGCCGACGCCGTCCAGTCAGTCCTGATTGTTTCAGGGCACATAAAAAGCCCGGCCTGCTAAGGCCGGGTTTTTTTTGCCTGTTCGCAATGAGGTCGTTTCAGTTGTAGCTGATAGAAACGGTAACCGCACTGGCCAGGTTGCCCGCACTGAGCGCTAAGCCGGTTTTATGGTAGTTCGCGTTCATCGGTAAAACGGCTTTTCCAGCGGTGGTTGGAATTGTGCGGGTTCGCTCGGCGACAGTGCCGTTGGCGGGAATGTACGCGACGTTACGGTGGGAGAGTGAGAGTGCTGTCCCGCCTGAGCTTCCCGTATTGGCAAAGAGCGTGGCGTTTCCAACCGACGAAGGGCCCGTGAACAGAAAGTTCACAAACCGGATGTCGGATTCGCAATCGGCAGTGAGCTCAAATTGCACAAGCCCTGCGGTGTTGGAGTTATCAAAGTCGGAAACTTTCACTGTCGGCAGTGTAATGGTGCGGTTCACATCACCGGCCGCGAGATTGCACGTGCCTGCGGTGACCAGACCGTTAAAAGTCAGCCTGCCGGTGGTCGCGGCCTGGGCAGCCGTGCTGGCCAGGCCTGCTGTGATTGCGAGCATGAGGGGGAGATGTCGTAATTTCATCAGACTTCCCTATTTAGTTGTAAGTGATGGAGACCGTCACGGCACTGGCCAAGGTGCCTTGGGTGACCGCAACATCGGTTTTGTGGTAGGCCGCTCTGAGTGCAAGTATTGCCTTGTTGCCACTTGTAGCTACCGTTCGGCTTCGCTGGGCGGGTGTACCGTTGGCCGGAATGGTTTGAAGGCTTGGTAACCGAGACGTCAACCAAAGGGCTGTGCCACCGGAGGTTCCTGTGTTGGCAAACAGCAGGCCGTTGCCGGAGGACGCAGTACCGGTGAACAGGAAAATCACATTTCGCAGGTCCGACTCACAATCGGCAGATATCTCGAAATCAAAACTCCCCGCAAAAGGGCTCGTATCGAGATCTGGGACCTTGATCGTTGGCAATGTAATGGTGCGGTTCTCATCGCCAGCTGCCAGGTTGCACGTGCCCGCGTTGACCGTGCCGGCAAACAGCAAATTGCCTGTGGTCGCCGCTTGGGCAGCCGTGCTGGCCAGGCCAGCAGTAATCGCCAGTAGTAGGGGGAGGTTTCGCAGTTTCATCAGGGTTTCCTTCTGGTTTCAGTTGTAGGTGATGTTGACAGTGGCCGTGCTGGCCAGCGTGCCTTGGCCGACCACGCCGTTTCGGTAGTAAGCGGCGCCGAGCGGCAACACCGCGCGATTGCCGGAAACAGCGACCATGCGTGTGCCGTTGTGGCTGATGGTTTGGGGTGTGCCACTGGTGCGTGAGTACAGCCATAACGCTACGCCACCGGCACGTGAGTACAGCCATAACGCTACGCCACCGGCACTGCCGGTATTGGCGAACAGCGCGTTGTTTCCAATGGCGGGGGTGCCGGTGAAACGAAAGGTGACGTTGCTGGCGTTGGTGCAAGTGGCAGTCAGTTCAAAGTTGAGTGCGCCCGCAGAGACGGCATCATGCAAGGCCCTGGCTTGTATGGTGGGGAGCGTGATCGTGCGGTTGACGTCACCGGTCGCCAGGTCGCAGGTGGCGGCCGGCCGGATGAAGCGCACCGGGCTGCCAAGTTGCAGGCGAAACGTGCTCGAAGACTTAGTCCACTTTTGCTCGAAGAAGTATCCGCTGGGCACTGTTCCTGTGGTTACGGGGCCAATCTTGTAGAAAGTTGCTTCTGCCGAAGTGAAGCTCGAAGACGGTCCGGAAAAGGTGAGCGGAGCTATGTTATGAAGCGTGTGGAGTGAGCTGCTCCCGTTGTGCGATGTCATCCGAACGGCTATGCCGATGCCTGGAACCTCCGTGGGGTGCACACCTTGGTTATGATTGTTAGGGTAGCGCCCGTTGACCCATCGGGTAGCCAGGATGCAGAACGTGTTCCAGTTGGGAGCTGTGCCGTTGAATGCCTGGCGGGTTATGACACTGCCGATGGGAAGGCTGTCAGGCACCGCGATGGTCGCCGGAAGATTGAGTGTAAACGTGTCGTTTTGATACCTACCGCACGTCGCGTGGGCGGCAACTGGCAGTCCGAGAAACATCAGTGTCAAAAGACATTTAACCGACAGCTTCATTTTCAACCCCGTGATGAGATATGTGGCGCTGTGCACCGTGACGCCATCAGTTGTAGGTGATGCTGATGGTGGCGGTACTGATAAGGGTGCCCGCGCGGACCGTGCCGTTTTTGTGATACGCGGCGAGCATCGGCAGGACCGCTCGATTGCCGGAAACGGGCACCGCGCGTACGTTATTGGCATTCGGCGAGATGGTTTGCTGCGCCCCGTTCAGGTTTGAAGCCATCCACAGGGCCACTCCTTCGGCCGAGCCGGAGTTGGCGAAGAACAAGCTGTTTCCATTGGCAGGGGTGCCGGTGAAACGAAAGGTGACGCTGGTAGCGTCGGTACAGTTTGCGGTTAGTTCGAAGTTGCGCATGCCCGCAAAGTTGACGTCTTTCAGGTCGCTGGTTTTTATCGGGGCGAAGGTGATGGTGCGGTTGACGTCACCGGCGGCCAAGTCGCAAGTGGCGGCTGGGTTGACGAAACGTACCGAGTTGTTGAGTCGAATCTGAATGCGACCCCTGTGCCCATCGAGTGCAGAGTCCTGAAGATTTCCACTGGCCAAGGTACCGTTCGTTACAGGCCCTATTTTGAAAAACTCTGCGCGTAACGTGGTGACGAAATGGATGTAATTGGTGTTCGACCACCATGTTTTACTGCCATTTCGTAGCGGCACGCTGAAGGGGGGCTCGTAGTTGTCACTCTCTATCACCCGCATCCCGATGCCGGGAACATTCGTGTGATAAATCACGCCCCCTGGCGCCGATGAGCTAGACGAAAAGCGTCCTGTGTAGGCCTGTACCATGCCGGCACCGCAGTAGAACTTCATGTACGGAAAAGGACCGTTAAATGCCCGGCTGGTAATCATCCCGCCCACAGGAAGGGATTTGGGCACCGTGATGGTGTCTGGAAAGTTCACGCCATAGGTAACATTCGGGTACCCCGTGCACAGCGCCTGAGCGCTGATCGGCAGACCAAGGCTCAGCACTGTCAAGATGATTTTGCTCGAGTGTTTCATGTTCTTGTTCCTCGATAAGGCGTAAGGCGCCCCCTGGATCGCACACGGTTTTGCCGCCGAAGTGTCAGCCGGATTAGTTGTAAGTGATGTTGACGGTGGCGTTGCTTACGAGCGTGCCCGCGCCGACCGTGCCGTTTTTGTGGTACGCGGCGAGCATCGGCAGGACCGCACGATTGCCGGAAACGGGCACCTCGCGCACGTTATTGGCATTCGGCGAGATGGTCTGCTGCACCCCGTTCAGGTTTGAACCCATCCACAGGGCTACCCCTTCGGCCGTACCGGTGTTGGCGAAGAACAGGCTGTTTCCGTTGGCAGGGGTACCGCTGAAACGAAAGGTGACTTTGCTGGCGCCGGTGCAGTTTGCGGTCAGCTCGAAATTTTGCATGCCGGCAAAGTTGACGTCTTTCAGGTCGCTGGTTTTTATCGGGGCGAAGGTGATCGTGCGGTTGACGTCGCCAGCAGCCAGGTCGCAGGTGGTTGCTGGGTTGACAAAACGTATGGCGGTATTGAGAACCAAGCGATGAACTCTGTTGCCGTTAAAGGTGAGTTCAATAATTCGCCCGGCCGCCAGCGTACCGCTCCCGACGGGGCCGGTTTTATAAAATTCTGCCCGCAATGAAGTGTAGTTATGTTGGTTTGCCCCGGGGGGCAGTATTGAACCGTGGTTGTCTAGCCTCAATGTTGTGGAGAGCCCCGTATTAAAGGTTCCCCATACCCTCATACCGATGCCGGCAACACTGGTTTGATAAATGCCGGTTCTGACAGGGGCACCCAATTGCCCGATTACTGCTGTTGTCACTGGGGTGTTGCAGTTCATGACAATGATCGGATAGGGGCCTCCAAACGCTTGGCTCGTAATTAGCGCTCCTACAGGCAAGGTAGTCGGCACGTTAATCGTTGCTGGAAAGGAGACGCTATTTTCAACGTTGGCATAGCGGTCACATGCTGCATAAACGGCATGCGGCAGGCCGAGGGCCAGCATTGTTAAAACGAGCTTGATGGAATGTTTCATCTTGGGTCCCACAGGAATAAGTTGAGCTTCTGAGCGCACCCGATCATTTGCCGGAATTGGCTTGGCAAGTGCCTGCGTCCAGGTGGCGCAAACGGTTGTTGCCACCTGCCCCTTCTTCCGCCACAAGGCCGTATTGCAATAAGCAAGAGGCATCGGTGTTGGCGCCCCACTTCACGGTCAACGTTCCCTGTGGACGCGCCACGCGCACAAACGCCTTGCCACCCTGGCCGACGATGCCCACGCTGGCGCCACTCTCATCAAACACATCCGAACCAAACGGCAGCAGTGTCCCGTCCTCGCGCAGGGCTGTGATCAAGATCGCCTGGCCGCTGGTGGTCTCAAATTGCAGCTTTACCACCGACCCCGCGCGAGGCGCGATGTTTTGCGCGGCGGTCTTGAGTTCCACGTCCACGGAAAGGTCCTTGGGGTCCAGTTCCACGACGTTCTGGCGATACGGGGTGAGGTGAGGTACTACGGCGTAACCGCTCTTGCCGATTTGGGAACCGTGGTTGCCATTGATGCGCGCGCCTTGGGCATCCGGGGCCTGGACGATGCCGATGGTGTCGCCCAGTTCCGGGGCAAAGGTGACGCCGCCTGCATGGGCGACGATGCCGCCGGTAATGCCCAGGGACGTTGCACGGTAGGCGTTGCTTTGTCCGTAACCTGCAGACAGCACGCCATGACTGGCCTGGTACTTCATATCGGCCGACATCGTGTTGCTACTGCCTTGGGTGCGCGTGCCACCCAGCCCGTAGCTAAACTCGCTGCGCTCGCCCAGGGTGCCGCCGAGGTTCACCCGCTCGCCACTGCTTTGGTTGCCGCGGTAGGCCGTGGTGGTCAAAGTCGGTGCACGTGCGTCATTGCCCAACGGCAGGCTCACGCTCAGTTCCACTTGTTTGTCGACCCTGTCGCTGAGCAGGTCCGTGGTGCGCTGGGCGCTGAGGGTGTAGTTCATGCCTTTCCAGCTACTGGTGTAGCCTGCCGTGAAGGTCACGTTGCCGCTGGAGCGATTCCAGTAGTTTTGCGACGAGCCGGTCAGGTACACCGAACCATTGCCCAGGCTCTGGTTGAGGCTGATGTCCATCCTGTCGCGGATGCGCGACAGGTTGTCCAGGCTGCGCCCCTCGATGGCCAGGTCGCGCACCCTGGCTGCGTCGCCGATGGTCAGGAAGCCTTCGGTGGAGTAACGATAGGCACCGAGGGCAAAGTGGGTGCCGGTGTCGGTGAAGTTCTTGCTGTAGCGCAACTGCAGGCTTTGCCCGTCGCGGGACCCGTAGCCTGGCAGGTAGGCGTTGGAGTTGGTCAGGTCAAAAGACAGTGCGCCAAACGGAGTGTTGAAGGCCGTACCCACTAATTGCGAGCGATAGTCTTCGCCCACCACGGCCCCGGTGTAGCCGGTCAGCAAATTGTTCAGGCCATGTTGGTAAGTGGCTTGCATCAGCTTGGGCGGGTTTTGCAGGCCAATTTCGTCCAGCAGGCCGAAGCTTAAGGAGTAGCGGTTGTGGCCTGCACGCAGCAAGTTGGCGTTGGCGGCAAACGGTACGATGAATTCGCGTTGGCGGCCGTCGGCTTCGGTCACCGTGACCGTCAGGTCGCCGCCATAGCCGGTGGGGAACAGGTCGTTGAGCACAAACGGGCCTGGCGCGACCGACACCTCATCGAGCAACACGCCACGTTGGCGCACGGTGACCCGGGCATTGGTCTCGGCAATGCCCCGTACGACCGGGGCGAATCCGGTCTGGGAGTCGGGCAGCATCCGATCATCGGTGAACAGGCTGGCACCGCGCAGGCGCACGCTGTCGAACAGTTCGCCAGGGGTGTAGATCTCGCCTATTACCAGTTGCGAGCGCAGTGGGCTCAACTCGCGCTGCACATAGGTGCTGCTGCTTTGGTAGCCCGAGCCAGCATCGGTCTGGCTGAAGCTGCCGTTGTGGCGCCAATGCCAGTCGCCCAGGTTGAGCCCGGTGTTCAGGCCCAGGTAGTGAGAGTCGGACGAGCGACCGTTGGTGCGGGTTGCGAAGGTGTTGGCGTTGTAGCGTACAAAAGCGGCATCGACCCCGCTGTCCCAGTGCTTGGGGTCCACGTAGCCGCGCGCCTTGCGTGTCAGGTAGATCTGTGGAATCTGAAGGTCCAGGCGGTTTTCGCCTGAGTCGAACTGGCTGGTGGCGCCTGGCAGGTAAGTGGCGATGTCCGCGCAGCGGTCAAACGGCGGCGGCGCAGGCGCGCCGGTCTCGGCAGATTGTTGTTGCACCGCATCCAGGTCAACGCCTACCCGCAGCAGTGCATCGCGCTCCAGGCACATTTGTGCAGAGTCTTTGCCTTCAACGGCAACGAAGGACAAGGTCTCGCGGCCGAGCCATTGGCCGTTGAGGTGGACGTCGGTGCGATAGCTGCCTGGCAGCACGATGTTGCCTTGGCTGAATTTCGAAATATCGACCTGCTGGCCACCTGCACCGTCAGGAAAGAAGGCCGGGTTGAATTCGACGTTTTCGACGGCCTGGGCGCTCATCGCCTGGGCCCCACTGAGCAACAACAGGCAGCGTGCGGTAAGCGTCAACCGAGGGCGTGTCAGGGACCAAATTCCAGTGCTGGCGGGCGTGTTCAAACTCATGTTTACCATTTCCAAAAAGAGGTGCTGTCTGAATTCGGGCAAAGGGAAGCCCTACCCTGAAAAATGGGCATCAACCGAACGTGTGTAATGAAGTGGGTTAGGCGATCAGGACGCTATGAGGTGCGGTAGGTCTCGTCGGTCATGTTGAAAGCTTGGCGCTGTGGGAAACCTTTACGCCGAAGTCGTCGAGTGTCTGGAACTCTACGGTGGCTGCATTGCCCGGCGGCGACTTGAGGCTGGGCAGCTCGTAGCGGTTGCGCCCCCCTGGTACCACCATGTTTTCTGCGCTTGTTGCGGCGTCCTTGCGGGCGTGCCGCTGCTTTGAATCCAGCACTTCGACCTGCTCGAACGTCACGTGATAGGGCGTAGGGTTATAGACCTCCAGGACTTGGCCTTGCTGGGTTGTCTCACGGCGCCATTCCAGTTTCCCGGGAGCACTCTCAACCCCGTAGGGCAAGCCTTTGGGGCGGAAAAACAGTTTTATCCGGGAGCGGAAGGCGAGCTGCAATTGATTGCTTTGCTCGGCACCTTGGGATTGTGCAGGGACCTCCAGCAGGTTGAACCAGAACAGGCTTTCTTGTGTGGGAGGCAAGGCCTCGCCTGTATACGCCAAGCGCACGACCTGTTGCTTTCCGGGCTCCATGCGAAAGACCGGCGGCGTGGCAATAAAGGGGATCCCGGCCAGGTCCGGTGTTGAATGCTCGTTGCCACTGTCCAGCCAGGCCTGGATCAGCACCGGCGCCTGGTTCTTGCTCTCAAGCCTGACGGTGACCTCTTTGTCATTCTGCGGGTAGATGATCCGGGTGTTGTTGATCACAACGCTTGCGTGCACGGAAACGGCGCCGAACAGGGCAAGCGCCAAGGTCATGAGCTTGATGGGCAGATGGAAGATGGCATTCATACAGCGGTCACCGCGAGGCAGTAGGGGTTAGGCCAGCTGAATGGCGCACGCGGGCACCGTAGTCGCTGACGCTGGTGAATTCGATTTTGACCGTGCCGTTGGGTCGATCACGTAGTTGGGGTAACGCAAACACTTTCACGTCGCCGGCAGGCAGCAACAGGCTGTCGTTGGGCTCCTGGTTCGGCGCTTTGCTGAACCGCTTGCCGTCGCTCAACAAGTCCACCGATGTCAGGGAAATATGGTAGGGCGTAGGGTTTGTCGCTTGCAGCGCAAAGCCCTGGTTGTGGTTCACCAGTTGCCATTGCAGTTTTGACGGCGCGCTGCCCACGGGGTAAGGCAGGTTCGACGGGCGTACGTACACCCGCAGGCGGGTGCGAAACGCCAATTCGATCAGGTTGTTTTGCTCGGAGCCCGTGGTAACCGGTGGCACTTCCAGCACGTTCAGCCAATACAGGCTTTCACGGTCGGTGGGTGCCGCCTCGCCGGAATAGCGCAGGCGCATTGCCTGTTGCTGGTTAGGTTCGATGCGAAAGATCGGTGGCGAAAGGGTAAAGGGCGTTTGCGCCGTTGCCGGCGTCGAGCGAATGTCGCCCGCATCCAGCCAGGTTTGCACCAGCGCCGGGCGGTCGCCTTTGTTTTCCAGCCGTACCACAACCTCCTGTTGTTCGACTGGGTAGATCACGCGGGTGCCGTAAATAATTACGCCTGCATGGGCGGGAAGCGCTTGCAGCAATGACAATCCAAGGCCACAGGTGGCAAGCGCGAGGCAGGCCAGTTTTTTCATAGTCGCAAAGTCTCATCGAAACAGGGGAAGGACCTGCGTAGTTACCGCAGGTCCGGTGCATGCAAGGCTTGCAGAGGCAAGCCTGCTCGCCCCTTAGTCGGCGTACACGACCGTGAAACCAACACGGGTCTTGACCAAGCCCTCGGTGGCGGGTGCAGTGGCATAGAACTGCGCGGCCATTGGGATAACCGCCTGGTTATCGGCGATTACCACACCTTGGGATTTTTCGGTGTAAACGTGAATCGGCGAGCCGTCACGGTTGGTCACCTCAACCTGGACGTTCTTGGCGTTGGTGGTATCGGACGGATCATCGTAGCCATCGATGTTCAAGCGACCGGTTGCCACGTCAATGGCCGGGCTGGTTGGGTCGAACAGAACCAAAGCGGTTCGGCCGTTGGTGCAAGTGCCTTGGCCAGGCCCACCCACACGGATGGTGAAGCCGGTCAGGTTGGCGCGATCACCCGGGTTTGCCAGACGTGAGGCAGAAACGCTTGCCAGGTTGACGTCCTTGACCACAGCCCCCGTGCCTGGTGCAACGCCTTCTACGGTGCAGGTCGTATCGTTTACTTGGCCGGAAAAGTTGATGTTGCCGTCAATCGCTGCATGTGCCGATTGCGATACAGCGGCGGCCAGGGCTAGAGCTGCCGCAACTGTGGAGAGCGCATTGAATTTCATAGTATTCCCAATCTTGAGTTATCGGTGAGGCCTGCCGCAGGTAGTGATAGACCCGTGCCTCTAAACGTGCGTTGAAGGCGTCGGCTTGGCGGGAGGAATATTTGTCTAATGCGCATGTAATTGCCTATAGAGAAGTAGCGATGTTTGTCTCGTGATTATTCGAAAATCGTCCATTTTATGAAAGATTTTGAATTGACTTTTTGGTGTAAGACGTGGCTGTAAGACTCTCCTGAAAGAATGGGACTTATTATTTTGCTGTATTGATACCTGTGGATGGCTGGGATATACCGTGTTCGTAATAGTTCAACGTTACTTGGGGTTGGCGGTATTTACTTATGCGGGTTTCCTGATGGCGAGTTCAATTTCTAAGATGCACACCGTCATATTACTGGATGACCATGAAATGGTCCGGCAGGGGATCGAGTTGGGCCTGAGCAAAGAAGCTGACCTAGATGTGGTCGGCTCCTTCGGCACCGGTAGGGAATTATTGGAGGCCCTGGCCCAGAGGCCTGTGGATGTGGTGGTCATGGATTTTGTCCTGGGGCCCTCGGACATCGATGGCCTCAGCCTGATCCAGACGCTGAGTAGGCGCTTTAGCAAATGCAAATGTATTGTTGTGTCCTCTCACTGCACCCCGGCGACTGTTTCACTGGCATTGAAGGCGGGAAGTTGGGGGGTGTTGGGAAAGACCCGAAACCTGACTGAGTTGATCACGGCGATTCGAACGGTGGCCCAAGGGCGCATTTACTTGGAACCCTGCATGTTGCCTGCGCTGCAGGGGGCGCAGTCGATGTTGGAGGTGACCAGTATAAAGTCGAAGATGGAAATCTCGTCTCCTGTGCGCTTGAACGCCAGCCTTACGCCAAAAGAGCAGGAGGTGCTGCGTTGCTTTCTGGACGGTATGTCGGTGAACTCAATTGCGGCCAAGTTTTCGCGAAGTGCGAGTACGATAAGCACGCAGAAACAATCGGCTTATCGAAAGTTGGGTATAAAATCTGACAGTGAATTGTTTAAAATCACTCAGCAGTTTGGAGGGGCAGGTTGATGCGGTAGTTGTAAGAATTTTTTCTTATTGCTGTAAGTTAAATAGGGCTATCCAAGTAACGCAGGGCCAATCGCTCGGTCGCCTGGCGCGCAGGAGGCAACAGGTGCGGTGCCACCAGCATCATGATCTGGTAGATCACCACCTGTACTTCGCCTTCACGGTCGAGGATTCGTTGGTAGTCCAGGGAGAACAGCAGGGTCATCGTGATCTGTTCAACCAGTTGCCCCAAGGCTTGAGTGTCACTGACCAACTGCCCGGCTGCCTTCAATCGCGCCAGTAACGACGCGAGGGTCCGCTTGAGTGCCGTGAGCAGGTTGCGAATGCCCTTGGCCAGCTTCGGCAAGCGCCCCGCCAGGTTGGACAGGTCCTGAAACAGAAACCGGTAGTGGGCCATGCGCTCGACAATCAGGTGTAGGAACAGCCAGTAGTCCTGCGCCTCCAGTTGAGCATCTGCCGGTGGATCGAGCAGCGGCGCCAGTTCGTTCTGGAAACGTTCGAACAGCCCAAGCACCAGCGGTTCCTTGCCATGGAAGTGGTAGTAGAGGTTGCCGGGGCTGATCCCCATTTCATTGGCCACCTCCATGGTCGACACGTTCGGCTCGCCCTTCTGGTTGAACAACTGCAGGGCACATTCAAGGATACGGTCGCGGGTCTTCATCCAGTCTTCTTAATCTGATCGTTGAGCTCAGCGCACGCGCACGTAGGTGCCTGGCGCTGCTTCCATCGGTGGGTAGTTCTGGTTGCCCAGGGCGGTGAGGGTTTCGCGTTGCACACCGGAGCGTTGCTGGATCCACTCCAGCCACTGCGGCCACCAGCTGCCTTCGATGTGATTGGCGTCGTAGTACCAGGCACGTGGGTCGCTGCTTAGCTTGGAGTTCTCGACGTAGTTGGCCTTGGGGTTGCCCGGCGGGTTGAGGATGCTCTGGATATGCCCGCTGTTGGACAGCACGAAGCGCTTGTCGCCGCCCAGCAGCTGGGTGGAGCGGTACACCGCGTCCCAGGGTGTGATGTGGTCGTTGATGCCGGCCACGCTGAAACTGTCTACCGTGACCTTCTGCAAGTCGATGGGCGTGCCGCACACCTCCAGACCGCCTGGATGGCTGAGGGGGTTGTGCTTGAAGAAGTCCAGCAGGTCGCCGTGCATGGCGGCAGGCAGGCGCGTGTTGTCGTTGTTCCAGTACAGGATGTCGAAGGCCGGCGGTTCCTTGCCCAGCAGGTAGTTGTTGACCCAGTAGTTCCAGATCAGGTCGTTGGGACGCATCCAGGCAAATACCTTGGCCATGTCGCGGCCGTCCAGCACGCCTTGCTGGTAGGAGCGGCGCTTGGCGGCTTCCAGGGTTTGTTCGTCGGCGAACAGCGTGGCGGGGCTGTCGATTTGGCTGTCCAGCAGGCTCACCAAATAGCTGGCGCTGGAGATGCGCCGCAGCTGGCGCTTGGCTTGCAGGTGGCCTTGCAGCGCGGCGATGGTCAGGCCGCCGGCGCAGGCGCCCATCAGGTTGACCTCGCGGGCACCGGTGATCGCGCGGCATACGTTGAGGGCTTCCTCCAGCGCCGCAACGTAGGTGGACAGGCCCCATTCGCGATGGCGCACATCCGGGTTGCGCCAACTGACCATAAAAGTCTGCAGGCCGTTTTTCAGGGCGTACTGCACAAAGCTGTTGGCCGGGCTCAGGTCAAAGATGTAGTACTTGTTGATTTGCGGCGGCACCACCAACAGCGGCTTGGCGTACTGCTTTTCGCTCATGGGCTTGTACTGGATCAGTTCCAGCAGCTCATTGCGAAACACCACGGAGCCTGGGGTGGTGGCGACCGTCTTGCCGACTTCAAAGGCATGCTTGCTCACCTGGCGTGGCAGGCCATTATTGTGTACCAAGTCTTCGAACAGGTTGGTCACGCCGCGCACCACGCTGTTGCCGCCGGAGTTGAGCAGCTCCTTGATGGCCAGTGGGTTGAGCAGGGTGTTAGACGGCGAGACGGCATCGTTGATCAGGGAGAAGGCGAAGTGCGCTCGGGCCCGATCATCGGCGCTCAGGGAACTGTCGTCGATCCAGTGGCGGGTTTGTTTTTGCCAGCTCAGATAGGCTTGCAGGCTGCGGCGGTACAGCGGGTTGAGTTTCCAGGTGGGGTCGCTGAAGCGGCTGTCGTGGGGGTTGGGTTCATGCACGGTTTCGCCCAGCAGCACACGCCCTAACTGACCGCTCAATGCCCAGGCATGGCGCGCGGTGTGCACTGGGTTGCGCAGGCCGTGTGCAGCGACACTGCGCAGGGTTGACAGCAAGTCACGACCGCGCAGGCCGGTGATTGCGTTTTGCGCATTGATGAACACGGCCGGGGTGGGCGCCGGGTTCGTCACGGGTCTTTCTCGCATGAGCCAACACTCCTTCGTCAAGCCATCAAACAGGCACGCCAATTCAGAACCATAGTCGGTTCCTGGCAAGTTGCGCGGCGGTGTGGTCCTTACACGGCCGGTCGCGGATGAATCACCGCACGCATGCGCTCCTCTTCGAGAAACTTCATGATGATCGGCGCTACGGCCTCGGCCCGGGTGATCAGGAATAGGTGGCCGTCATCGATGATGTGTAGCTGCGCATTGGGAATCCGCCAAGCCAGCATGCGCATGTTGATCAGCGGGATCAGCGGGTCGTCGTCCCCGGCCAGTACCAGCGTCGGTTGGCGGATCTTGTGCAGCCAATGGATGCTGGTCCAGCCCAACCCGGCGAACAGTTGCCAGTAGTAACCCAGCTTGCCGGCCGAACGCACTTTGCTGGCGTGTTCGGCCGCGAGTTTGGAATCGCGGCGGAACGAGCCGCCATAAATCATCGGCGCAATGCGCACCACATGGGAGGGTTGGATGTAACGCCGTGGGCTGGCCATCAGCCACAACACTTTCGGCTTGCCCGGCACCATCACTGCGCCCGCCGCCGTAGCTGCCAGGATCAGCTTCTTGCAGCGTTCCGGATAGTCGTAGGCAAACTGTTGCGCCAGTGCGCCGCCCCAGGACACGCCCACCACGTTGACCTGGCCATAATCCAGGTAATCGAGCATGCGCGCGGTGAGCTTGGCCAGGCCCGGAAAACGGTACGGTCGTTTGGGCGTGGATGAGCCGCCCACTCCGGGTACATCGAAGGCGATCACCTCCAGGTCCGGGTCCAGGGCCTGGACGAACGGAAACACCAACTCAAGGTTGGCACCGATGCCATTGAAGATCAGCAGCGGCGTCAAGTGAGGCTTGCCCGGGCGCACCGCCGTGCGGATGGTCTGGCCATCCAGGTCGATGGTACGGAAGATGAACGGTTGCGGCATGCTCAAGCCCTGTGAAGTGTGACAGCCGGAATGCGGTCTAAATGTGGGAGCGGGCTTGCTCGCGAAAGCGGTGTATCAGTATCAGATGTGCTGACTGACACACCGCTTTCGCGAGCAAGCCCGCTCCCACATTTGGATCTCATTTCAATCTAGCGTTCGTGTACATACGTGCCGGGCGCCGCCTCTGCTGCGGCATAAGTCTTGTTCCCCAAACTCGTCGGCGCCTTCTTCAACTTCCCCGCCCGCTCCGCCTGCCACGCCTGCCAATGCAACCACCAGGAATCGGTGTGCTTGGTCGCATTCTCCTGCCACTCCAGCGGCTTCGCCGTCAGGCTGTCACTGGTCTGGTAGCGCGCCTTGGGGTTGCCCGGGGGGTTGAGGATGCTCTGGATATGCCCGCTGCTGGACAACACAAACTCCACCTTGCCACCAAACAGCTGCGCCGACTTGTAGCAGGACTGCCACGGGGTGATGTGGTCGTTGGTGCCGGCCAGTGAGTAGATGTCGGCGGTGACTTGCTTGAGGTCGATGGGGGTGCCGCACACTTCCAGGGCGTTGGCGCGCACCAGTGGGTTGTTCTTGAACAGTTCGATCAGGTCGCCGTGGAACGCAGCGGGCAAGCGGGTGGTGTCGTTGTTCCAGAACAGGATGTCGAACACCGGCGGCTCATTGCCCAACAGGTAGTTGTTGACCCAGTAGTTCCAGATCAGGTCGTTGGGCCGCATCCAGGCGAACACCTTGGCCATGTCGCGGCCTTCCAACACACCGGCCTGGTAGGAGTGGCGCTTAGCCGCCTCCAGGGTCTGCTCATCGACGAACAGCGCCACCTGGGTGTCCAGGGTGGTGTCCAGCACACTCACCAGCAGGGTCAGGGCGTTGACCTTCTTCTCGCCCAGCGCCGCGTAGTGGCCCAGCAGGGCGGTGCAGGTGATGCCGCCGGAACAGGCGCCGAGCATGTTGATGTCTTTGCTGCCGGTGATGGCGGTCACCACATCCACCGCTTCCTTGAGCGCCTCGATGTACGTGGACAGCCCCCACTCGCGCTGGGCCTTGGTCGGGTTGCGCCAGCTCACGATAAAGGTTTGCTGGCCATTGCGCAGGCAGAAGCGCGCCAGGCTCTTATCCGGGCTCAGGTCGAATACGTAGAATTTGTTGATCTGCGGCGGCACCACCAACAGCGGGCGCTCGTGCACCTGTTCGGTGATCGGTTTGTACTGGATCAGTTCCAGCACGTCATTGCGAAACACCACCGCGCCCTCGCTGGTGCCCAGGGTCTTGCCCACTTCAAAGGCGCCCATGTTGACCTGGCTCGGCATGCCGCCGTTGTGCACCATGTCCTTGGCCAGATGAGACAGGCCGTCGAGCAGGCTCTTGCCGCCGGTTTCAAAGAAGCGTTTGACCGCCGCCGGGTTGGCCGCGCTGTTGGTGGGGGCCATGGCTTCGGTCATCAGGTTGATCACGAAGTGACCGCGGCTGATGTCCTGAGGGGACAGGTTGCTGTCGCCGATCCAGTCGTGCAGTTCCTTGCGCCACGCCAGGTAGGTTTGCAGGTAGCGTTTGTAGAGCGGGTTCTGGCTCCAGGCCGGGTCATGGAAGCGACGGTCGTCGCTCTCGGGCACCAGTTGGGATTTGCCGAACATCACGTTCTTCAATTCGACGCCGAAGTGGGCGACGTGCTTGACGCTGTGCAACGGTTGCTTGATGGCTTGGGTCAGCACCATCTTCGCCGAGGCGAGTAAATCCTTTTTCCGTAACGCGATGATCGGGTTGAGCCCCAGGGTGTTTTCCGAGGCCTGGCGTTTCAAGTCATCGTTGTTCTTGTTACTCATCTACGACGCTCCATTGTCCGAAAGACGAGTACCCGTTACCGCTGTGCACCCATTATCGATACACAACACAAGCCAGGTACTGCGACTCGGGTGACCGTTGATACCGCATCGTCAAATGCAGGGAACTTGCCAGTTCCATTGGTTACCCGAGTTTAATTTTTTTCGCAAGCGGGCCAATCGTTGGCCACGCGACAGGGCATTCAAACAGATGAAATTAGAAAATGCCCTCTAAAGAGCAAGACGCCTGGGCTAGAGCATCAGCCGCACAACCGACTCACTCGGATCGCGGGTTTTGCCGGCCGCTTTGAGTTCGGCCAGATAATCAGCCCACAACGCATCCTGGCGCACCGCCAGTTGGTAGAGGTAGTCCCAGGTGAACAGTCCGCTGTCATGACCGTCATCGAAGGTCAGTTTCAGTGCGTATTGGCCAGCGGGCTCTATCTTGGTGAGCCGGACGTTGAGCTTGCCGAATTGCAGGATGGGCTTGCCGTGGCCCTGCACCTCAGCGGAAGGCGAGTGGGTGCGCAGCAGTTCGGCGGGGAGTTGGTACACCTCGTCGGGCCCGTAGGTGAGGCCGAGGGTGTTGGAGGTTTTGTGGAGATTTACAGCGGTGGGAAATTTGGTCATGGCGCAAGTCGTCCAGTATGGCTGTTATATGTGGCGAGGGAGCTTGCTCCCGCTGGGCTGCGCAGCGGCCCCAAAATCTTGGGAGCGCTTCGCACTCCAGCGGGAGCAAGCTCCCTCGCCACATATAACAGCCATACTGGACGACTTGCGCCATGACCAAATTTCCCACCGCTGTAAATCTCCACAAAACCTCCAACACCCTCGGCCTCACCNCTCCAGCGGGAGCAAGCTCCCTCGCCACAAGAGCCGGCTATCACCGATAGATGACTTACAGGATATAACGAGACAAGTCTTCGTTCTGCGCCAATTCGCCCAAGTGGCTGTTGACGTATTCAGCGTCGATCTTGATCACTTCGCCATTTTGCGCCCCAGCCAAATCGCCAGCACTGAAGGACACCTCCTCCAGCAAACGCTCCAGCAAGGTGTGCAAGCGACGGGCACCGATGTTCTCGGTCTTCTCGTTGACCTGCCAAGCAATCTCCGCCAGGCGCTTGATGCCGTCCGGTTGGAACTCGATGCCCAGGCCTTCGGTTTTCAGCAGCTCGCGGTACTGCTCGGTCAGCGACGCGTGCGGCTCGCTGAGAATGCGTTCGAAGTCGCCCGGGGTCAGCGCCTTGAGTTCCACGCGGATCGGCAGGCGGCCTTGCAGCTCCGGCACCAGGTCGCTTGGCTTGCTCAGGTGAAACGCACCGGAGGCGATAAACAGGATGTGGTCGGTCTTGACCATGCCCAGCTTAGTGTTCACGGTGCAGCCTTCGATCAGCGGCAGCAGGTCGCGCTGTACGCCTTCGCGGGACACATCGACGCCGCCGGAGTTACCGCGCTTGGCCACCTTGTCGATCTCGTCGATAAACACGATGCCGTGCTGTTCGACGGCTTCCAGGGCCTTGGCCTTGAGTTCTTCCTCATTGACCAGGCGCCCGGCTTCTTCGTCGCGCACCAGTTTCAGCGCTTCCTTCACCTTGAGCTTGCGGCTTTTCTTTTTGCCCTTGCCCATGTTGGCAAACAGGTTTTGCAGCTGGCTGGTCATTTCTTCCATGCCAGGCGGCGCGGAGATATCGACGCCGGCCACTTCGGCGACTTCGATCTCGATTTCCTTGTCGTCCAGTTGGCCTTCACGCAGGCGTTTGCGGAACAGCTGGCGGGTGTTGGAGTCCGAGGCCGGTGCGGCGTCTTCGTTGAAGCCCATGCGCGCCGGTGGCAGCAGGGCATCGAGGATGCGCTCTTCGGCGGCGTCTTCGGCGCGGTGGCTGACCTTGGTCATTTCCTGTTCGCGCAGCAGCTTCAGCGCTGCATCGGCCAGGTCGCGGATGATTGACTCAACGTCACGGCCCACATAGCCCACTTCGGTGAACTTGGTGGCTTCGACCTTGATGAACGGTGCGTTGGCCAGCTTGGCCAAGCGGCGGGCGATCTCGGTTTTACCCACGCCTGTAGGACCGATCATCAGGATGTTCTTGGGCGTTACTTCAACGCGCAGTTCTTCGGGCAGTTGCATCCGGCGCCAGCGGTTACGCAGGGCGATGGCAACGGCACGCTTGGCATCGTCCTGGCCGATGATATGGCGGTTGAGTTCGTGGACGATTTCGCGGGGAGTCATGGACATAGTATTTGGCGGCCTCAAGCGGGAATAAGCCTACGGCTTACTCGGCGAGGTCCTGCTCCTCAATGGTGAAGTTGTGGTTGGTGAACACGCAGATATCGCCGGCGATGCCCAGGGCGGTCTCGACGATTTCACGGGCCGACAGGTCGGTTTTCTTCAACAGTGCGCTGGCCGCAGCCTGGGCGTAGCCACCGCCGGAACCCATGGCGATCAGGCCGTGCTCGGGCTCAACCACATCGCCGTTGCCGGTGATGATCAGGGACGCGTCTTTGTTGGCCACGGCCAACATGGCTTCCAGGCGGCTGAGGGAGCGGTCGGTGCGCCATTCTTTGGCGAGTTCGACGGCGGCGCGCACGAGGTGGCCCTGGTGTTTTTCCAGTTGGCCTTCGAAACGTTCAAAAAGGGTGAAGGCGTCGGCGGTAGCGCCGGCAAAGCCCGCGAGAACCTGGCCGTGGTACAGGCGACGCACTTTCTTGGCGTTGCCTTTCATCACGGTGTTGCCAAGGGAAACCTGGCCGTCGCCGCCCATGACGACTTTGCCGTGGCGACGTACTGAAACGATGGTGGTCAAGGGGAGAGTCTCCACGCAGCGGGGCGAAAATGCCCTGATGAAAACTCATATGGGGGTGGCGGGGGGGATTTCAACCGTAGGGGCAGTGTGCGGACGAGTGGTGTTTATCTTTCGGACACGCCGCAAAACAAAATGTGGGAGCGGTTTTGTGGCGAGGGAGCTTGCTCCCGCTGGAGTGCGAAGCGCTCCCAAGACCTTGGGGCCGCTGCGCAGCCCAGCGGGAGCAAGCTCCCTCGCCACAGCAAACCAGCTCCCACATTTTGATCGGTGTCGGCTGTGGCTCAGCGGCTCTGGCGTTGTTGTAACAACAGGTTGCTAAACCCTGCGCCGGCCAGTTGCTTCTGTGCCACGGTCAGCTGTTCACGGTTGCTGAACGGCCCCACCAGCACGCGATACCACGTCGCATCCTTCACCGTGCCGGACTCTACTGTCACCGCCTGGCCCAGCAGAATGATCTGCGCCCGTACCCGATCCGCATCCGCCTGTTTGGGGAACGAGCCCGCTTGCAGGAAGAACTTGGTCACCGGTGCTGCCTTGGTCTCTGCCACAGGCGGTGCTGGCGGCGGGGTGATGCCGGCCAGCGCGGCCTGGGCGCGCGCGGTATCGATCTTCGCCGCTTCAGCAGGGGTAACCGGCGTGGTCGGAACTTGTGGCGTCGGCAGGGTTTTCTCCGGCACGGCGTCAGGCGGCACGATCACTTCCGACTCCGGCAGCAGCGTGTAGAAGTCGTACTTCGGCTTCACCGGTGCAGTCGGGCTCGGCGTGGTTTTATTGGCTTCGGCCATTTTCGTGGCCTTTTGCTGTTCCTGTTTGACTCGTTTGACGTCATCGCCCTTGCCTGGGTCCAGCTTCATCAGGAACACAATAAAAGCGCCGACCGATAGACCGATGGCCATCCATAGCCAGCCCGGAATCGGTTTCTTCGCTGGGGCCTGGTAGCGGCTGGCGCCGCGCTTGGGTGCAGGTTTTTTCTTGGCAGCCAACTTACATGCGCTCCAGGGTTTCCAGGCCCAGCAGTTCCAGGCCTTGCTTGAGGGTACGACCGGCCAATGCGGCGAGGCGCAGGCGGCTTTGCTTCTGGGCTTCGTCGTCGGCGGTGAGGATCGGGCAGTTCTCGTAGAAGCTGGAGAACAGGCCGGCCACTTCGTACAGGTAGGTGCACAAGATGTGCGGCGTGCCTTTCTCGCCGACGCTGTTCAATACTTCGCCGAATTGCGCCAGCTTGGCCGCCAATTCCTGTTCGTGTGGGGCATCCAGCACGATCTGGCCTTCAACTTCGCTGAAATCCTTGCCCAGCTTGCGGAACACGCCCGCCACACGGGTGTAGGCGTACAGCAGGTACGGCGCGGTGTTGCCTTCGAAGTTGAGCATCAGCTCAAAGTTGAAGCTGTAGTCGCTGGTGCGGTGCTTGGACAGGTCGGCGTATTTCACCGCGCCAATGCCCACCACGCGGGCGATGTTGCGCAGGTCGGCCTCGGCCAGCTCCGGGTTCTTTTCCTTCACCAGGTTGTAGGCACGTTCCTGGGCTTCGTTGAGCAGGTCGATCAATTTGACGGTGCCGCCGTCGCGGGTCTTGAACGGGCGGCCGTCGGCGCCGTTCATGGTGCCAAAACCCATGTGTTCCATGTGCATCGGGTGGGTGATAAAGCCCGCGCGACGGGCCACTTCGAACACCTGCTGGAAGTGCAGGGCCTGGCGCTGGTCGACGAAGTACAGCGCACGGTCGGCCTTGAGCACGCCACTGCGGTAGCGCACGGCTGCCAGGTCAGTGGTGGCATACAGGTAGCCGCCATCGGCCTTGACGATGATTACCGGCAGCGGCTCGCCATCGGCGGTCTTGAATTCTTCGAGGAACACGCACTGGGCGCCGTTGCTTTCCACCAGCAGGCCCTTGGCCTTGAGGTCGTTGACCACGTTGATCAGGTCGTCGTTGTAGGCGCTTTCGCCCATCACGTCGGCCATGGTCAGTTTGACGTTGAGCAGCTCGTAGATTTCCTGGCAGTGGGACAGGGAGATGTCACGGAAGCGGCTCCACAGTTCCAGGCATTCCTGGTCGCCGGCTTGCAGCTTGACCACCAGGCCACGGGCGCGGTCGGCGAACTCTTCGGATTCGTCGAAGCGCTTCTTGGCGGCGCGGTAGAAGTTTTCCAGGTCCGACAGTTCGTTGCTGGTGATCGGGTTTTCTTGCAGGTACGCCATCAGCATGCCGAACTGGGTGCCCCAGTCGCCCACGTGGTTCTGACGGATCACGGTGTCGCCGAGGAACTCCAGCACGCGCGCCACGCCGTCACCAATGATGGTGGAGCGCAGGTGGCCCACGTGCATCTCTTTGGCCAGGTTAGGCGCCGACAGGTCGATGGCCACGCGTTCCAGTGGGCCGGCCTTGCGCACGCCGATCTTGGCATCGGCCAGGGCCGCGTCCAGGCGCGCCGCCAGGGCCTGGGTGTTCTGGAAGAAGTTGATAAAGCCTGGGCCGGCAATTTCGGCCTTGGTGACGCTGTCGTCGGCAGGCAGGGCAGCAATGATTTTTTCCGCCAGGTCGCGGGGCTTCATGCCCGCCGGCTTGGACAGCATCATCGCGATGTTGCTGGCGAAGTCACCGTGGGTCTTGTCGCGGGTGTTTTCCACCTGGATCGCCGGCGTCAGGCCTTCAGGCAACACACCTTCGTTGACGAGTTGGGTGAGGGCTTGTTGGATCAGCTGGCGAATGGTGTCTTTCATGGTGTTCTCTTTGTGCCGCAAGCGGCGGCGCGCGATGCGCAGGTGGAAAAACTGGGCATTATCCGTGGCGAGGGCGGGCTTGCCAACCTTCGCGGGACCTATGGCCAGGCTTAATACAAATCTACCGGGTCCACATCCAACGACCATCGCACCTGCCGGCCGCTGGGCATTTGCTCCAGGGCAAGCAACCAGCTACTTAATAACCGATGCAGTGGTGCGCGGGATGTTGCCTGCAAGAGTAGCTGGGCACGATAACGCCCGGCGCGGCGTTCCATGGGGGCGGGGACCGGGCCGAGCAATTCGATGCCCGTCAGGCCCAATTCGCCCAACAAGCGTTCGGCAGCGCTGCACGCTTCATCCAGGAAGCTTTCGGCCTGCCCGGGTTTATGCGCTTCGGCCCGCAGCAGCGCCAAGTGGGAAAAGGGCGGCAGGCCCGCAGCGCGGCGTTCACTCAGGGCCTGTTCGGCAAAGGCAAAGTAGCCTTGTTCTGTCAGTTGGATCAGCAGCGGGTGGTCGGCCAGGTGGGTCTGGATAATCACTTTGCCCGGTTCTTCGGCGCGGCCTGCGCGGCCAGCAACCTGCACGATCAACTGCGCCATGCGCTCGCTGGCGCGGAAGTCCCCGGAGAACAAACCACCGTCGGCATCCAGGATCGAAACCAGGGTTACCCGTGGAAAGTGGTGCCCTTTGGCTAGCATCTGCGTGCCGATCAAGATGCACGGCTGGCCTTTCTGGATAGTGGCGAACAGTTGGTTCATCGCGTCTTTACGCGACGTGCTATCGCGGTCTACCCGCAAAACCGGGAAGTCCGGGAACAGGATTCCCAGGCGTTCTTCGGCGCGCTCGGTGCCCGCGCCAACCGGTCGCAGATCCACCTTGCCGCACTGCGGGCAGTGACGCGGCACCCGCTCCACATGGCCGCAGTGATGGCAACGCAGCTCGCCGTGGCGCTGGTGCACGGTCATGCGTGCATCGCAGCGCTCGCATTCGGACATCCAGCCGCAGTCATGGCACAGCAGCGTCGGCGCAAAGCCACGGCGGTTGAGGAACACCAACACCTGCTGGCCAGCGGCGAGGGTCTGGCCGATGGCTTGCTGCATCGGCCCGGAAATACCACTGTCCAGCGGACGGCTTTTTACATCCAAGCGCAGGAAACGCGGTTGTTTGGCGCCACCAGCGCGCTCGTTGAGGCGCAGGAGGCCATAACGACCGGTGTAGGCATTGTGCAGGCTCTCCAGGGACGGTGTGGCCGAGCCCAGCACGATCGGGATGTCTTCCTGGCGTGCGCGCACCAGCGCCAAATCGCGGGCGTGGTAGCGCAGGCCTTCCTGCTGTTTATAGGAGCCGTCGTGCTCCTCGTCGATGATGATCAGCCCGGGGTTTTTCATCGGGGTGAACAGCGCCGAGCGGGTGCCAATGATAATGTCGGCCTCGCCATCCCGTGCCGCCAGCCAGGACTCCAAGCGCTCGCGGTCGTTGACCGCCGAATGCACCAGGGCGATGCGTGCGTTGAAGCGCTGCTCGAAACGCGCCAGGGTCTGCGGCCCCAGGTTGATCTCGGGGATCAGCACCAGCGCCTGCTTGCCGGCCTGCAGGGTTTCGCGGATCAGCTGCAAATACACTTCGGTCTTGCCGCTGCCGGTGACGCCGGCCAGCAGGAAGGCGTGGAAGCTGTCGAAACCTGCGCGAATCGCCTCATAGGCGGCGCGTTGTTCGGGGTTCAGCGGCAGTTCCGGTTGGGCCAGCCAGTGTTCGTGGCGCGGGTCGGGGGCGTGCTTGCGGATTTCCACCTGCACCAGGTCCTTGGCCAGCAGCAGGTCGAGGCTGTCCTTGCTGAGCATCAGCTTGCTCAATAGCTGATGGGCGACGCCGTGGGGGTGTTGGGCCAGCGTGGCCAAGGCCTCACGCTGCCGCGGGGCGCGGGCGATGCGCGGGTCGTCCAGGCGTGCGCCGGGGGCCATCGACCAGAAGCGTTCCTGGCGCGCTTCGGCCAGTTCACCCTGGCGCAGCAGTACCGGCAGCGCCCAACTCAGGGTGTCGCCCAGGCTGTGCTGGTAATACTGGGCGGTCCACAGGCACAACTTAAACAGCGCGGGGGGCAGTGGCGGCGTGGCATCGAGCATGGCCAGGGCGGGCTTGAGCTTCTCGGCCGGCACTTCGCTGTGGTCGGCGATTTCCACCAGGATGCCGATCATTTCCCGGCGCCCAAATGGCACGCGCACACGCATGCCCGGCTGCAATTGCGCGCGCAGCACGCCGGCCGGCGCCCGGTAGTCGAACAGGCGGCGCAGGGGCGAGGGCAGGGCGAGGCGCAAAATGGCGTCGGGCACGCGGGGGTCTCATCTATATAAAGGCAGGCGGTGGCGCAGGGGCGGGAGCCTAGCAGAGAGGGGAGGGCTTGGGGTAGCCGATG
Organism: Pseudomonas sp. 18175; assembly: GCF_050432925.1. Taxonomy (NCBI): domain Bacteria; kingdom Pseudomonadati; phylum Pseudomonadota; class Gammaproteobacteria; order Pseudomonadales; family Pseudomonadaceae; genus Pseudomonas; species Pseudomonas sp. 18175. The sequence continues at coordinate 31,542 of NZ_JBKFTO010000035.1, forward strand.
GTTTTCTGATGAAAGGGGGATTCGTGGCCTAAGCGCCGCTTGCGCGTTTAAAAAGGTCTGGTAGAATCCGCGGCCTAATTACGTGCGGTATTCGACAATAGTGTCGAGTGGCGGCACGCTAGCCCGAGGAAGTGCCATGAAAGCCGATATCCATCCAGCGTACGAAACCATCGAAGTAACCTGCAGCTGCGGTAACAAGTTCGAAACTCGCTCGAACCTGTGCAAGCCACTGGGTACTGACGTATGCAACGAGTGCCACCCGTTCTACACCGGTAAGCAGAAGACTCTGGACACCGGCGGCCGCGTACAGCGCTTCGCAGATCGCTTTGGTGCTTTCGGCAAGAAGCCTGCTGCTACTCCAGCAGAGTAAGGCTCAAAAGCCTTATGGGCTTTTGCAAGCTGTTGAAAAAGGCGTCCCTTTGGGGCGCCTTTTTTGTGCCTGGGATTTGGCTGTCAGCCGCCCACGCCCAGGTGTTTTGCCCGGCACCGGCCTCGCTGGCATCCGTGGACGTGCAGCGCGTGGTGGATGGCGACACCGTACGCCTCAAGGACGGCCGCAGCGTGCGCATGATCGGCCTCAATGCGCCTGAAACCGGCAAGAAGGACCGCCCGGATGAACCCTATGCCGTCGCCGCACGCCAGCGCTTGCAGGCGTTGATCGAGGCCAGCGGCGGTCGAGTCGGGCTGGTGAAGGGGCGTGAGAGCAAGGACCGTTATGGTCGAACGTTGGCCCATCTCTATGGTGCCGACGGCGAGAGTCTTGAAGCGCGGTTGTTGGCCGAAGGCCTGGGGTTCCAGGTAGGCGTGGCGCCCAATACCGATCTAGTCACTTGCCAGCAGGCTGCCGAAACCAATGCACGCAATGCGCGGTTGGGCCTGTGGCGGCAGTCGCCAGTGCAGAAAGTGGCGCAGCTCAAGCAGTCTGGCTTTGCCTTGGTCAGCGGCCAAGTGAGCAAGATTGAGCGCAATCGCGGTGGCGTCTGGATCGAATTGCAGGGTTCGCTGGTATTGCGCGTTGCTCCCGACTTGGTCCGTAAATTCGACAGCGACCTGTTGAATGGTCTGCAAGGCAAGACGATCGAGGCGCGTGGCTGGGTGCAGGATCGCGCCAAACGGGGCGGCATAAAAAACGGCCAGGCACGTTGGTTGCTGCCAATTACTGACCCCGGCATGCTCAAATCGACGAATTATTAAAAAATTGTAGACATTTTTTTATTCGATTGTGAACAGTTGAGCCCTTGTATCCCGTGGCCTTAGACCAAAGTACGTCGCTTTGGGGCCTTGACACCGGTGACTACCCAGTCTTGTAGGGACTTTACGACACGCGTATCCTCGGCGGTCCGTCGACCAACAGTAAAAGCGGAATGCCGATATGTCTGATTTGAAAACTGCCGCTCTCGAATATCATGCCCATCCTCGTCCAGGAAAGCTGAGTGTAGAGCTCACCAAAGCCACCGCCACCGCTCGCGACCTGTCGCTGGCCTACAGCCCTGGCGTGGCCGAGCCCGTACGTGAAATCGCCCGCGACCCTGAGCTGGCGTACAAGTACACCGGCAAAGGCAACCTGGTTGCAGTGATTTCCGATGGCACCGCGATTCTTGGCCTGGGTAACCTTGGCCCATTGGCGTCCAAGCCAGTCATGGAAGGTAAAGGCGTGCTGTTCAAGCGCTTTGCCGGCATCGACGTTTTCGACATCGAAGTCGATTCCGAGAGCCCGCAGGCTTTCATCGACACCGTCAAACGCATTTCCATCACCTTCGGTGGCATCAACCTGGAAGACATCAAGGCACCTGAGTGCTTCGAGATCGAAAAGGCCCTGATCGAGCAGTGCGACATCCCGGTATTCCACGATGACCAGCACGGCACCGCGATTGTTACCGCCGCCGGCATGATCAACGCCCTGGAAATCGCTGGCAAAACCCTGGCCGACGCACAGATCGTCTGCCTGGGTGCTGGCGCTGCAGCCATCTCCTGCATGAAGTTGCTGGTGAGCATGGGCGCCAAGCTGGAAAACATCTTCATGGTCGACAGCAAGGGCGTGGTCCAGTCCGAGCGTACCGACCTGAACCAGTACAAGGCGATGTTTGCCCACGCGACCGACAAGCGCACCCTGGCAGACGCCCTTGACGGTGCAGACGTGTTCGTCGGTCTGTCCGGCCCGAACCTGCTGAGCGCCGAAGGCCTCAAGTCCATGGCGGCCAACCCGATCGTGTTCGCGTGCTCCAACCCGGACCCAGAGATCTCGCCAGAGCTGGCTCACGCCACCCGCAGCGACGTGATCATGGCCACCGGCCGTTCGGACTACCCGAACCAGGTCAACAACGTGCTGGGCTTCCCGTTCATCTTCCGTGGTGCCCTGGACGTTCGCGCCAAGCGCATCAACGAAGAGATGAAAGTGGCTGCCGCCAACGCCCTGCGTGAACTGGCCAAGCTGCCGGTGCCTCAGGAAGTGTGCGACGCCTACGGTGGCATCAAGCTGGAATTCGGTCGTGAATACATCATCCCGAAACCAATGGATAAGCGCCTGATCACCCTGATCTCCGATGCCGTGGCCAAAGCCGCTATCGAGACTGGTGTGGCCACCCTGCCGTATCCGAAGAACTACCCGCTGCAAAGCGTGGATGATGTGTTCAACGGCTAAGCCGTTGTAGCGCACCAACAAAAAGCCCCGGCTCTTGCGAGTCGGGGCTTTTTGCTGTGTGGCCTTTTACTTGGGCTTGGCGAAGATCCAAATGTGGGAGCGGGGGGGGGGGGGGGGGGGGGGNGAACTACCCGCTGCAAAGCGTGGATGATGTGTTCAACGGCTAAGCCGTTGTAGCGCACCAACAAAAAGCCCCGGCTCTTGCGAGTCGGGGCTTTTTGCTGTGTGGCCTTTTACTTGGGCTTGGCGAAGATCCAAATGTGGGAGCGGGCTTGCTCGCGAATGCGGTGTGTCAGATACAAATCTGGCGACTGACACTCAGCATTCGCGAGCAAGCCCGCTCCCACAATGGATCTGCATTCAGGCGCAGATCGCGTTAGAACAAATCAATCGGCGCCGCCTCATCCGCCGGCAGCGGGCTACCCGGTGCCACGCCATTGCCCAGTTCATTGACCGACGGCGGCGTGTCTTCGCTCTTGAACAGCTCGAAGTACGCATTCGGTGTGCTTGGCGAGGCCACGCGGCCGCTGATCGGGTCGATGCGCAGGCTGAGGATGCCTTCCGGTTCCGGTTGGGTGTGCAACGGCTTGTCCTTCAAGGCTGCGCCCATGTAGCTCATCCAGATCGGCAGCGCGACGGTGCCACCGAACTCGCGACGGCCAAGGCTTTCCGGCTGGTCGTAGCCGGTCCACACGGTGGTCACGTAGTCGGCGTTGTAGCCGGAGAACCAGGCGTCCTTGGAGTCGTTGGTGGTACCGGTCTTGCCCGCGATATCCGCACGGCCCAGGGCCAGTGCGCGGCGGCCGGTGCCCTTTTTGATCACGTCTTGAAGGATGCTGTTGAGGATATAGGTTGTACGGCCATCCACCACGCGCTCTGCAACGGCGGGTGCTTGTGGTTCGGCTGGCGCGGTGGCGCTTGCGGCGGGCGCAGTGCCTGGCGTCGGCTCGATGGTGATACCGCCGTGGCTCGGGGCGGCCAGGCCATCGGTAGCGGCCAGCCCGTTGACCACATCCCCCGGCACCCGTGGCGGGTTGGCGGTGAACAGGGTGTCGCCGTTGCGGCTCTCGATTTTGTCGATCAGGTACGGCGAGATCTTGTAGCCACCGTTGGCAAAGGTGCTCCAGCCCGTGGCGATTTCCATTGGGGTAAGGGTCGCGGTGCCCAGCGCCAGTGACAGGTTGGGCGGCAGGTCCGATTTGTTAAAGCCAAAGCGCGTGATGTAGTCGATGGTCTTGCCGACGCCCATCGCTTGCAGCAGGCGGATCGACACCAGGTTACGCGACTTGTACAGCGCCTCGCGGATGCGAATCGGGCCAAGGAAGGTGTTGGTGTCGTTTTTCGGGCGCCAGACCTTGTCCAGGTACTCGTCGACAAACACGATCGGCGCATCGTTGACCAGGCTGGCGGCGGTGTAGCCGTTATCCAGCGCGGCGCTGTAGATGAACGGCTTGAAGCTCGAACCTGGCTGGCGCTTGGCCTGGGTGGCGCGGTTGTAGTTGCTCTGCTCGAAGGCAAAGCCGCCCACCAGGGCGCGGATGGCGCCGTTCTGCGGGTCCAGGGAAACCAGGGCGCCTTGGGCCAATGGCACCTGGCTGAATTTGAGGCTGTCGTCTTTCTGGCGTTGCACGCGGATCAAGTCACCCACCTGCGCCACGTCGGAAGGCTGCTTGGGCATCGGGCCCATGCTGTTGGTGTTCAGGAACGGGCGTGCCCACTTCATGCTGTCCCAGCTCACATGGGCTTCACCGGTGCGGGTCAAGACCTGCACGCCGTCTTTCTTCACCTGGGTGACGATGGCCGGTTCCAGGCCGCTGATGGCGCGTTGCTTGCTCAGCTCGGTGGTCCAGGCGCTCAGGGTCTTGCCCGGCAGGCGCGATTCGGGGCCGCGGTAGCCATGGCGCTGGTCGTAGGTGACCAGGCCGGAATGCACCGCGTTATTGGCGATGTCCTGCAGGTCGCTCGGCACCGTGGTGGTGACGCGGAAACCTTCTGTGTAGGCCTCGCTGCCATAACGGCCAACCATCTCGGCGCGGGCCATTTCAGCAATGTATGGCGCGTTCACTTCTGGTGTCGGCACGTGGTAGCTGGCGTTCAATGGTTCAGCCACTGCGCTTTCGTAAGAGGCTTGGTCGATCTTGCCCAGCTTGTACATACGCCCCAGGATCCAGTCGCGGCGCTCTTTGCTGCGTGCCGGGTTGGCCAGGGGGTTGAAGCGCGAAGGCGCCTTTGGCAGGCCAGCAATCATGGCCATCTGCGCCAGGCTCGCGTCACGGATGGACTTGCCGTAGTACACCTGGGACGCGGCTTCGATCCCATAGGCGCGGTTGCCCAGGTAGATCTTGTTGACGTACAGCTCAAGGATCTCGTCCTTGGTCAGCTGACGTTCGATTTGCAGGGCCAGCAGGATCTCGGTGGCTTTGCGCGAAAAGCTGCGCTCGCTGGTGAGGAAGAAGTTCTTCGCCACCTGCATGGTGATGGTGCTGCCGCCGGATTGAATGTGTCCGCTTTTTACCAATTGCGTGGCCGCACGCACCAGGCTGCTGGGGTCGACGCCGTAGTGGTTGGCAAAATTATCGTCTTCTGCTGAAAGCAGGGCGCTGATGAAATTGGGTGGAATATCGGCAAAACGGATCGGTGTGCGGCGCATTTCGCCGAACTCCGCGATCAGTTTTTCATCGCTGCTGTAGACCCGCAAAGGAATCTGCAACTGGATACTTCTGAGGGCCTCTACGGAGGGTAAACCCGGACTAAGGTAGAGGTAGGCACCGCTGAGTACGAGCAGCAGCCCGCACACAATCGCGACAATGGAGTACCCGAAAAACTTCAGCAGACGAATCAAGGCTTTTGGATTTCCAGAGAAAAGAATGAGTTAGGCGTCGGGGCATGCATGGCAAACGATGGATCAACCCGAGCTGCAGATAAAAAGCGGGAAAAAACGCTGGGCATTAAAGCATTTTTCGACTTGGGGCGTCATTCGCGGCTCTCCAACATGTCGACCGAGTGCACGGCGCCCAGCGGCAATCAGGCGGTATGACAGGTAAAGTTTTGGGGAGTTTTATGGGAAAGGGATTTTTCAAGGGAAAAGCCGACACTTTGTTAGGCGTCGACATTAATGACACAGCCATTCGGCTGGTCGAATTGGGCCATTCTGCCCACGGGTACACTATCCAAAGCTATACCTCCCAGGTCCTGCCTGCCCATGCGGTGGTCGATGGCGCCTTATTGGATCTCGAAAGTGTGGGTCGCACGCTGCATGCCGCATTACCCAGGCTTGAAACCAGGTTGCGCAACGCAGCAGTTGCAGTGGCGGGACCTTCGGTCATCACGCGGGTTATCGAGATGGCGGCCGGGCTCAGCGACGACGAGATGGCATGGGCGATCCAGGCCGAGGCGGAGCAGTACATTCCTTACCCGCTGGATGAAGTCGCCATCGACTATCAGGTTCAGCGGCGGTCCACCCAAGACCCTGCACGGGTCGAAGTGCTACTGGCGGCTTGCCTGAAAGAACACGTAGAGTCCCGCGAGGCGGTTTTGGCCCTGGCCGGGTTGGTGCCGAAGGTGGTCGATGTCGAAGCGTTTGCATTGGCGCGTGCTTGCAGTCAGGATTTCGCCAGCTTCACGCCGGGCCATCGCGTCGATGGTGCACTATGGGCCGTGGATGCCCGAGGGATGGGAGTGGCTTGCGGGTTGGCCCTGAGGAGTTTCGCTTGAGTACACGAATCAACCTGTTGCCTTGGCGCCAAGCGCTGGTGCAGCGGCGGCGCAAGTATTTCCTTGCGCTTTTGCTGGCGTTCGCAGCTGTGGCGCTCGCCGCCGTGTGGCTGGCGGACCAGGTAATCGACCAGGCGATTGACCGGCAAGTAACGCGCAATAACCATCTGGACAAGGACGTTGCCGTTCTGGACTCACGCATCAAGACCATCGACGACCTGCAAGTGCAAAGCCAGCAACTGGCGGAACGCATGAAGGTCGTGCAGGACCTGCACGATGGCCGCTCGTCCAGCGCCCAGTTGCTGGAGCAGCTGGCGCGCACGGTGCCCGATGGAGTGCATTTGCATGAAGTGGTCGCCAAGGGCAATACGGTGAGTATCAGCGGCAGTGCGGAATCCAGCCAGGACATCGCCCAGTTGATGCGCCGCCTGGAAACCTCCGAAGGTACCCGTGCCACGCGGCTGCAGCATGTGCGCACCGAAGGCGTGCGCGGCAATAACGAATTCCAATTAATGGTTCGCCAGGGAGAATCCTCCGAGGTTCAGCCATGAGCCGGCCCGGGCTCACACTTCGCACACTCACTGACCGCGCTGCAAAAAGGCCTCTACCTGGCAAGGCCTTGCTGGGTTGTGCGCTGGCGGGCGTGGTGTGGCTGGTCGGTGAGGTTGTGTACCTAAACCCTGCGCGGGAGCGGTTGCATCAGGTCGAGGTGCGCGAAGCGACCCTGCAGCAGCAAATAGCGCAAAAGACCGCCCTGTCTGCCGGCCTTGAGGAGCGTAAGCGCGAGTTAATGGCGACGCAGGAGAAGGTCGATGAGCTGTTACGGCAATTGCCGGGCGAATCCGAAATGCCTGGTTTGCTGGAGGATATTGCACGCTTGGCGCTGGTCAATGGCCTGCTGGTTGAAAGCGTCACGCCACTGGACGAGGCGCCTCGTTCGCTCTATATCGAGCAAGCCGTGCAGATTGGTGTGGCGGGTGCGTATCACGACCTGGCGATGTTCGTAAGCGCTCTGGGTAGCCTTTCGCGAATCACCACGACCCACGATGTTGTGCTGCGGCCAGATGGCAGGCTGTTGCGCCTTGATGTACTGGCCAAGGCCTATTGGCGCGGGCAGCAAGGTGGTGAGGTGAGCGAGTCTGCTGCGTCTCCACTTTCTTTTGCCTACGATTCGTCCGGCCTGCGCGATCCTTTCCAGCCCCTTGCCTTGCAAATCGACCACGCGCCTGGGCGTCCGGCCGCCGCGCCAGACATGGCCCGGCTGCGTGGTCCCCTGGAAAACCTGGCGGTGGAACAGTTCGAAATGGTCGGCACATTGTCCCGTGGCCTGCACACCTTCGCCCTGCTGCGCGCGGCGTCCCAGGTGCATCGCCTGGCGGTGGGCGATTACTTGGGGCCGGACCATGGTCGGGTCACGGCCATCCATGATGGCCATGTCGAACTGGTCGAGCTGTTCCCCGATAAGCAGGGCGCGTGGCTAGAGCGTCCGCGAACCTTAGTGTTAAACGTCAACTCATAACGGAATCAACCCAATGAAAAGGACTTTCTCGTCCTTCGGTGTGGCGCTATGGATAGCGTTCATGGCACCGATGGCTGCTGCTGTGCCCAATCGCGTCGACTTGATTCACCTGCCACCCCCCGACAGTGCGGTGGCGGGTATCTATACCGGCGACAAGCTGAACCTCAACTTCCAGAACATCGCGCTGCGTGCTGCATTGCAGCAAATCGCCGACGTGGCAGGCCTCAACCTGGTGGTCGGCGACGATGTACAAGGTTCGATCACCCTGCGCCTCAAGGCGGTGCCCTGGGACCAGGCGCTGGACCTGGTGTTGCAAGCCAAGGGCCTGGATAAGCGGGTAAAGGCCGGCGTGTTGCTGGTTGCGCCCGCTGAAGAGCTGACGGCGCGTGAATTGCTGATCCTGGAGTCGCGCAAGCAAATGGCCGAGTTGGCGCCCCTGCGCCGGGAGTTGTTGCAGGTCAATTACGCCAAGGCCGCAGACCTGGCCAAGCTGTTCCAATCGGTAGCTGGCCTGGAAGGCACCACCGATGAGCGCGGTTCGGTAGCGGTGGATGAGCGCACCAACAACATCATTGCCTATCAGACTGTTGAGCGGCTGGATGAGCTGCGGCGAATCGTGACGCAATTGGATATCCCTGTACGCCAAGTGATGATCGAGGCGCGGATTGTCGAGGCCAATGTCGATTACGACAAAAGCTTGGGCGCGCGCTGGGGTGGCCGACTCAATCGTGGCCATTGGGGGGCGGGCGGTATCAACAAGCCGTTGGCCGAGGGCGCAGAGCCGCCAGAGAACTCGCCCAGTGCGCCGTTTGTCGATTTGGGTGCGATTACCGCCACCTCTGGCCTGGGGCTCGCCTATATCACCGACAACCTGTTGCTGGACCTGGAGCTGACCGCCATGGAGAAATCCGGCAACGGTGAAATCGTCTCGCAGCCCAAGGTAGTGACCTCTGACAAGGAAACTGCGCGCATTCTCAAGGGCACCGAGATTCCCTATCAGGAATCCACCTCACAAGGCGCTACGTCGGTGTCGTTCAAGGAGGCCTCCCTGTCATTGGAAGTCACGCCGCAAATCACCCCCGATGACCGAGTGATCATGGAGGTGAGGGTGACCAAGGATGAGCCCGACTACCTGAATAAACTCAACGACGTGCCGCCGATCAAAAAGAACGAAGTCAACGCCAAGGTGCTGGTCAAGGATGGCGAGACCATCGTCATCGGCGGGGTTTTCTCCAATACCCAAAGCAAAGTGGTAGATAAAGTGCCATTTTTGGGCGATGTGCCGTATCTTGGCCGCCTTTTCCGGCGCGATGCGCTGGCCGAGAAAAAATCCGAGCTGCTGGTATTCCTGACTCCGCGTATTATGAATAACCAGGCGATTGCTGTGAGTCGTTGATTCTGTGCGAAATTTGATTCTTGTAGGACCGATGGGGGCTGGAAAAAGCACCATCGGCCGTTTGCTGGCCAAAGAGCTGCGCCTGCCATTCAAAGATTCCGACAAGGAAATTGAAGTGCGCACGGGTGCCAATATCCCATGGATCTTCGATAAGGAAGGCGAGCTGGGCTTTCGTGACCGCGAGCAGGCGATGATCGCCGAGCTGTGCGGGCTCGACGGCGTGGTATTGGCCACCGGCGGTGGCGCAGTCATGCGCGAAGAAAACCGTCGGGCGCTGCACGCTGGAGGGCGGGTGGTCTATCTGCATGCTTCTGTGGAGCAGCAGGTGGGCCGCACTGCCCGCGATCGCAATCGCCCGTTGCTGCGCACGGCCAACCCGGAGAAAACCCTGCGGGACCTGCTCACGCTGCGCGATCCGCTGTATCGGGAAATCGCCGATCTGGTGGTGGAAACCGATGAGCGACCGCCCCGGATGGTGGTCCTCGACATTCTTGAGCGCCTGCAACGGCTGCCACCCCGTTAAAGCCAGGCCCGAAATGCGCTATTCTCGGCGGCGCGCTACTACCCTTTGAGGTGTGGCGTAGAGCCATCAGGCAACGCCGGATCTTGGCGTTACCGGTCGTCAATACATCTCTAACGCGGGGACACATGCAGACACTTAAGGTTGATCTAGGCGAGCGCAGCTACCCGATCCATATTGGCGAAGGTCTGTTGGACCAGCCCGAGTTGCTCGCACCGCACATTGCCGGGCGGCAAGTGGCGATCATCTCCAACGAAACGGTCGCGCCGCTGTATCTTGAGCGTTTGAGCCGCAGCCTGTCGGCCTATTCAGTGATCTCGGTCATCTTGCCCGATGGCGAAGCCCACAAGAACTGGGAAACCCTGCAACTGATCTTTGATGGCCTGCTCACCGCACGCCATGACCGCCGCACCACCGTGATCGCCCTCGGCGGCGGTGTGATCGGCGATATGGCCGGTTTCGCAGCAGCCTGCTACCAGCGTGGCGTGGACTTCATCCAAGTGCCGACCACCTTGCTGTCCCAGGTCGATTCGTCGGTGGGCGGCAAGACCGGCATCAACCATCCGCTGGGCAAGAACATGGTCGGCGCGTTTTATCAGCCGAACGCTGTGCTGATCGACACCGCTACCCTCAATACCCTGCCGCCACGCGAGCTGTCGGCGGGCCTAGCAGAAGTCATCAAGTACGGGTTGATTTGCGACGAGCCGTTCCTCACCTGGCTGGAAGAACATGTCGATGCCTTGCGCAACCTCGACCAGGTTGCCCTCACCGAAGCGATTTCCCGCTCCTGCGCCGCCAAGGCGCTGGTGGTGAATGCCGACGAACGGGAGTCCGGTGTACGGGCCACCTTGAACCTGGGCCACACCTTCGGCCATGCGATCGAAACCCACATGGGCTATGGTGTGTGGCTGCACGGTGAGGCCGTGGCGGCTGGCACGGTGATGGCACTGGAGATGTCGCAACGCCTGGGCTGGATCAGCGCCCAGGAGCGCGATCGTGGTATCCGCCTGTTCCAGCGTGCCGGTCTGCCGGTTATCCCGCCTACGGAGATGACCGAAGCGGACTTCCTCGAACATATGGCGATAGATAAAAAAGTGATCGACGGTCGACTGCGACTGGTGCTGCTGCGCCACATGGGCGAAGCGGTGGTGACCGACGATTATCCAAAAGAGATTCTACAGGCCACGCTGGGTGCGGATTACCGTGCCCTGGCTCAGCTGAAAGGTTAATCAGATCCCGATGACTAGTTTGCATGCCGACGAGGCGTTCCTCGGCCATTACCAGTTAAGCCACGACCCTTTTGCTCCACGGGTGCCTGGTTTCAAATTTTTCCCGGCCCAGCGCAAGCCGGTGCTCGGGCAGTTGCACCACCTTGCGCGCTACAGCCAACTGCTGCTGGTCGTCACTGGCCCGTTGGGTAGCGGCAAGACCTTGCTCCGCCAGGCCCTGGTGGCCAGTACCAACAAGCAGTCGGTACAAAGCGTAGTGGTATCGGCCCGTGGTGCCGGTGATGCGGCGGGCGTGTTGCGCCAAGTGGCCCAGTCGCTCGACGTGGCCACTGCCGAGCCGAACGCGATCCTCAAGCAAGTGGTGCAGTTGGGCCTGACCGGCCAGGAAGTCTACCTGTTGGTGGATGACGCCGAGCAGCTCGACGAATCTGCCCTGGAAGCCTTGCTGGCGCTGGCAGCGGGTACGCCGGAAGGCCGTCCGCACGTGTTCCTGTTTGGTGAGTCGTCGTTGATTGCCGATTTGGAGCAGATCAGCGGTGAACAAGAGCTGTTCCACGTCATCGAATTGCAGCCATACGAAGAAGAAGAAACCCGCGAATACCTGGCTCAGCGCCTGGAAGGGGCGGGGGCGGGTATCGAACTTTTCTCCGCTCAGCAGATCTCTGATATTCACGAAAGCTCCGACGGCTGGCCTGGCACCATCAACCAGGTTGCCCGCGATGCCATGATCGAAGCCATGATTGCCAGCCGCTCTGCGGTCAAGCGTCCTAAGATGGGGTTCACTATGCCTAAGAAGCACGTATTGGCTATTGCCGCGGTTGTCGTGGTCGCGGCTGCCGCTGCCTTGATTCTTCCCGGTCGCGGCAAGGCTCCGACCACTGCCGGCGCGCCAACCGAACAGGCGCAGTTGCCACTGGGCAAGCCTACGCCAAACGTTGAGTTCGCCAATTCCGGCCAACCGACCAACCTGCCGATGGTCGGCCAGCCAGTGATGCGCGGTCCGCTCGCCGAGGAAGCCGGGGGCATTTCCGAAGGCGACGATGGCGTGCCGGTGGAAGGCTCTAGCGCCACACCGCCGACCGTGACCACCACCGCGCCACCTGCGGGCGTGCCAGCAGGTCAGCCGGCCGCCAAGCCAACGCCTGCACCGACGGTCGCCACCGCCAAGCCTGCGCCTGTCACCAAGCCTGTCGCGCCAGCACCAGCGGCCAAGCCAACTCCGGCACCCGCGGCAAAACCTGCTGAAAAACCGGCAACCGTTGCCAAAGCCGGTGCCGCAGGCAGCGGTTGGTATGGCAGCCAACCGGCCAGCAACTTCGTGGTGCAGATCCTCGGCACCAGCTCCGAAGCCAACGCCCAGGCGTTCGTGAAAGAGCAGGGCGGCGAGTACCGTTATTTCAAGAAAGTGCTCAACGGCAAGCCTTTGTACGTGATCACTTATGGCAACTTCGCAAGCCGTGCCGCAGCTGATTCTGCTATCAAGGCCTTGCCAGCGAAGGTTCAGGCTGGTAAACCTTGGCCTCGCACTGTCGCCAGCGTTCAACAAGAACTGGCAGCAACTCGCTGAAGATCCGGCGACCTTACCCAGGTCGCCCTCCCGGCACCTCAAAAAAATCCCATGGTGTGCTGCCCCTAAAGGCCGCGCACTTTGTGGTGTCTGCGTCACAGTGGCTTTTGAGTCGTAGCGGTCAAAACTAAAAAAGTTTTGACTAGCACAGCATATCGCTTTAAACCTTTCATAAATGCGACATAGATTTGCGACATTTCGTCGCTAAATTTGTGAGCGTCTGTGTCGGTGTGTACAATGACCTCCCTTTTGCCCCCGCTAAGCCGGCGTACGTTCGGCGTGGAAGGTAACCGGTTGAATTGAAAAGAAATTTGCCTCGATATAAGAGGCAGCCTGGTGAGAAAGTGTCTATGAAAGCAGGTCTGTACCAACCCGATGAATTCAAGGATAACTGCGGTTTCGGCCTGATAGCCCATATGCAGGGCGAGCCCAGTCATACCCTTTTGCAAACGGCCATCGAGGCCCTGACCTGCATGACCCACCGCGGTGGGATCAACGCCGACGGCAAGACCGGTGACGGTTGTGGCTTGCTGATTCAAAAGCCCGACCTGTTCCTGCGCGCTGTCGCAAAAGAGCAATTTGCGGTCGACCTGCCCAAGCAGTACGCCGTCGGCATGGTGTTCTTCAACCAGGACCCGGTTAAAGCCGAAGCCGCTCGCGCGAACATGAACCGCGAGATCCTGGCCGCTGGCCTGCAACTGGTCGGCTGGCGCAAAGTGCCGATTGACACCAGCGTGCTGGGCCGCCTGGCCAACGAGCGCCTGCCGCAGATCGAACAAGTGTTCATCGCCGGCGACGGCCTGAGCGATCAGGACATGGCGATCAAGCTGTTCACATCGCGTCGTCGTTCGTCCGTGGCCAACGCCGCTGACGCCGACCACTACATCTGCAGCTTTTCCCACAAGACCATCATCTATAAAGGCCTGATGATGCCGGCGGACCTCACCGCCTTCTATCCAGACCTGAGCGATGAGCGCCTGCAAACCGCAATCTGCGTGTTCCACCAGCGCTTCTCCACCAACACCCTGCCGAAATGGCCGCTGGCCCAGCCATTCCGCTTCCTCGCCCACAACGGCGAGATCAACACCATCACCGGCAACCGCAACTGGGCCGTGGCCCGTCGCACCAAGTTCGCCAACGACCTGATGGACCTGGAAGAGCTCGGCCCGCTGGTTAACCGCGTAGGCTCCGACTCTTCCAGCATGGACAACATGCTCGAACTGATGGTCACCGGCGGCATCGACCTGTTCCGTGGCGTGCGCATGATCATTCCGCCAGCGTGGCAGAACGTCGAAACCATGGACCCGGACCTGCGTGCGTTCTACGAGTACAACTCGATGCACATGGAGCCGTGGGACGGCCCAGCCGGCGTAGTAATGACCGACGGTCGCTACGCGGTGTGCCTGCTCGATCGTAACGGTCTGCGCCCGGCGCGTTGGGTCACCACCACCAACGGTTTCATCACCCTCGCGTCGGAAATCGGCGTGTGGGACTACAAACCCGAAGACGTCATCGCCAAAGGCCGCGTAGGCCCTGGCCAGATCCTGGCCGTGGACACCGAAACCGGGCAGATTCTCGACACCGACGCCATCGACAACCGCTTGAAGTCCCGTCACCCGTACAAGCAATGGCTGCGCAAGAACGCCCTGCGCATCCAGGCGACCATGGAAGACAACGACCACGGTTCGGCTTTCTACGACGTCGACCAGCTCAAGCAGTACATGAAGATGTACCAGGTCACGTTCGAAGAGCGCGACCAGGTGCTGCGCCCGCTCGGCGAGCAAGGCTACGAGGCCGTCGGCTCCATGGGCGACGACACGCCAATGGCCGTGCTGTCCCAGCGTGTGCGCACGCCGTACGACTACTTCCGCCAGCAGTTCGCCCAGGTGACCAACCCACCGATCGACCCGCTGCGTGAAGCCATCGTGATGTCGTTGGAAGTGTGCCTGGGTGCCGAGCGCAACATCTTCCAGGAATCGCCTGAGCACGCCTCCCGCGTGATCCTCAGCTCGCCGGTGATTTCGCCGGCCAAGTGGCGCTCGTTGATGACCCTGGATCGCCCAGGCTTCGACCGCCAGATCATCGACCTGAACTACGACGAGAGCCTCGGCCTTGAAGCCGCTGTGCGCAACGTCGCCGACCAGGCCGAAGAAGCCGTGCGCGCCGGTCGTACCCAGATCGTTTTGACCGACCGCCACATCGCTCCGGGCAAGCTGCCAATCCACGCCTCGCTGGCCACTGGCGCGGTGCATCATCGCCTTACCGAAAAAGGCCTGCGCTGCGACTCCAACATCCTCGTCGAAACCGCCACTGCCCGCGACCCGCACCACTTTGCGGTGTTGATCGGCTTCGGCGCCTCGGCGGTGTACCCGTTCCTGGCTTACGAAGTGCTGGGTGACCTGATCCGTACCGGTGAAGTGCTGGGCGACCTCTACGAGGTGTTCAAGAACTACCGTAAAGGCATCACTAAGGGCCTGCTGAAGATCCTGTCGAAGATGGGCATCTCCACCGTCACGTCTTATCGCGGCGCTCAACTGTTTGAAGCCATCGGCCTGTCGGAAGAAGTCTGCGAGCTGAGCTTCCGTGGCGTGCCGAGCCGCATCAAGGGTGCGCGCTTCGTCGACATCGAAGCCGAGCAAAAAGCCCTGGCCGCCGAGGCCTGGAGCGCGCGCAAGCCGATCCAGCAAGGCGGCCTGCTCAAGTTCGTGCACGGTGGCGAATACCACGCGTACAACCCAGACGTGGTCAATACCTTGCAAGCCGCCGTGCAGCAGGGCGACTACGCCAAGTTCAAGGAATACACCTCGCTGGTGGATAACCGCCCGGTGTCGATGATCCGCGACCTGTTCAAGGTGAAGACCCTGGACACGCCGATGGACATCAGCGAAGTCGAGCCGCTGGAATCGATCCTCAAGCGCTTCGACTCCGCCGGTATTTCCCTGGGTGCCTTGTCGCCTGAGGCCCACGAAGCCCTGGCCGAAGCCATGAACCGCCTGGGTGCGCGTTCCAACTCCGGCGAAGGCGGTGAAGACCCAGCGCGCTACGGCACCATCAAGAGCTCGAAAATCAAACAGGTCGCGACTGGCCGTTTCGGTGTAACCCCGGAATACCTGGTCAACGCCGAAGTGCTGCAAATCAAGGTCGCCCAAGGCGCCAAGCCTGGCGAAGGTGGTCAACTTCCAGGCGGCAAGGTCAACGGCCTGATCGCCAAGCTGCGTTACGCAGTGCCGGGCGTAACCCTGATTTCGCCGCCGCCGCACCACGACATCTACTCGATTGAAGACTTGTCGCAGCTGATTTTCGACCTCAAACAAGTCAACCCGCAGGCCCTGGTCTCGGTGAAACTGGTAGCAGAAGCCGGCGTCGGCACCATCGCTGCTGGTGTAGCCAAGGCGTATGCCGACCTGATCACCATCTCCGGCTACGACGGCGGCACCGGCGCTTCGCCGCTGACCTCCATCAAGTACGCTGGCGCGCCATGGGAACTGGGCCTCGCTGAGACCCACCAGACCCTGCGCGGCAACGACCTGCGTGGCAAAGTCCGTGTACAAACCGACGGCGGCCTGAAAACCGGTCTCGACGTGATCAAGGCCGCCATCCTCGGCGCCGAAAGCTTCGGCTTCGGTACTGCGCCAATGATCGCCCTGGGCTGCAAATACTTGCGTATCTGCCACCTGAACAACTGCGCCACCGGCGTGGCGACGCAGAACGAGAAGCTGCGCAAGGATCACTACATCGGCACCGTCGACATGGTGGTGAACTTCTTCACCTACGTCGCCGAAGAGACCCGTGAGTGGCTGGCCAAGCTGGGCGTGCGTTCCCTCGAAGAGCTGATCGGCCGTACCGACCTGCTGGAAATCCTTCAGGGCCAGACCGCCAAGCAGCACCACCTGGACCTGACGCCGCTGCTCGGCAGCGATCACATCCCGGCCGACAAACCGCAGTTCTGCGGCGTCGAACGCAACCCGCCATTCGACAAGGGCCTGCTGGCCGAGAAGATGGTGGAAATCGCCGGGTCGTCGATCAATGACGCCAGCGGTGGCGAATTCGAACTGGATATCTGCAACTGCGACCGTTCCATCGGTGCACGCATCTCCGGCGAAATCGCACGCAAGCACGGCAACCAAGGCATGGCGAAAGCGCCAATCACCTTCCGTTTCAAGGGCACTGCGGGCCAGAGCTTTGGCGTGTGGAACGCCGGTGGCCTGCACATGTACCTCGAAGGCGACGCCAACGACTACGTGGGCAAGGGCATGACCGGCGGCAAGCTGGTGATCGTTCCGCCTAAAGGCAGCGTCTACAAGACCCAGGACAGTGCCATCATCGGCAACACCTGCTTGTACGGCGCCACTGGTGGCAAGCTGTTCGCCGCCGGTACGGCCGGTGAGCGTTTCGCCGTGCGTAACTCCGGTGCCCACACCGTGGTGGAAGGCACGGGCGATCACTGCTGCGAGTACATGACCGGGGGCTTTGTCGCGGTACTGGGCAAGACCGGTTACAACTTCGGTTCGGGCATGACCGGCGGTTTCGCCTACGTGCTCGACCAGGACAACACCTTCGTCGACAAGGTCAACCATGAGTTGGTCGAGATCCAGCGCATCAGCGGCGAAGCCATGGAGTCCTACCGGAACCACTTGCAGCACGTGCTGGACGAGTACGTCGAGGAGACCGGCAGCGAATGGGGTCGTAACCTCGCCGAAAACCTCGATGATTACCTGCGTCGTTTCTGGCTGGTCAAGCCCAAGGCTGCCAACCTGAAATCGTTGCTTTCCAGCATCCGTGCCAACCCGCAGTGATATGCGCCTGAAGAGTTTGATGAGGTTTTAACATGGCTGAACGTCTGAATAACGACTTCCAGTTCATCGATGTCGGGCGCAAAGATCCGAAGAAGAAACTGTTGCGTCAACGCAAGAAAGAGTTCGTGGAGATCTACGAGCCCTTCAAACCCCAGCACTCGGCCGACCAGGCCCACCGCTGCCTGGGTTGCGGTAACCCGTATTGCGAATGGAAGTGCCCGGTGCACAACTTCATTCCCAACTGGCTCAAATTGGTGGCCGAGGGCAACATCCTCGCCGCCGCCGAGCTGTCGCACCAGACCAACACCTTGCCGGAAGTGTGCGGCCGGGTGTGCCCGCAAGACCGTCTGTGCGAGGGTGCCTGCACCCTTAACGATGGCTTCGGCGCGGTGACCATCGGTTCGGTGGAGAAGTACATCACCGACACCGCGTTCGCCATGGGCTGGCGCCCGGACATGTCCAAGGTCAAGCCGACCGGCAAGCGTGTCGCCATCATCGGCGCCGGTCCTGCTGGGCTGGGCTGTGCCGACGTGCTGGTGCGTGGCGGTGTGACCCCGGTGGTGTTTGACAAGAACCCGGAAATCGGCGGTCTGCTGACCTTCGGCATCCCCGAGTTCAAGCTGGAAAAAACCGTCCTGAGCCACCGTCGCGAAGTGTTCACCGGCATGGGTATCGAGTTCCGTCTCAATACCGAAATCGGCAAAGACATCACCATGGAGCAACTGCTCGAAGAATACGATGCCGTGTTCATGGGCATGGGCACCTACACCTACATGAAGGGCGGTTTTGCCGGTGAGGACCTGCCGGGCGTGTATGACGCTTTGGACTTCCTGATCGCCAACGTCAATCGCAACCTGGGCTTTGAAAAGTCGCCGGAAGATTTCGTCGACATGAAGGGCAAGAAGGTCGTGGTGCTCGGCGGTGGTGACACCGCGATGGACTGCAACCGGACCTCGATCCGCCAGGGCGCGAAGTCGGTGACCTGTGCTTACCGTCGTGACGAAGCCAACATGCCCGGCTCGCGCAAAGAGGTGAAGAACGCCAAGGAAGAGGGCGTGAAATTCCTCTACAACCGCCAGCCGATTGCCATCGTCGGTGAAGACCGCGTCGAAGGCGTGAAGGTGGTCGAGACCCGTCTCGGCGAACCGGACGCCCGTGGCCGTCGCAGCCCTGAGCCGATCCCGGGTTCCGAGGAGATCATCCCGGCTGATGCCGTGGTCATCGCCTTCGGTTTCCGCCCAAGCCCGGCGCCGTGGTTCGAACAGTTCCAGATCCAGACCGACAGCCAGGGCCGCGTCGTGGCCCCGGAACAAGGCCAGTACAAGCACCAGACCAGCAACCCGAAGATCTTCGCCGGTGGCGACATGGTGCGCGGTTCCGACCTGGTGGTGACTGCGATCTTCGAAGGCCGCAATGCTGCCGAAGGGATCCTGGATTACCTGCAAGTCTGACCCCGATCCCGAGCTGAAATGCGATCAAAAATGTGGGAGCTGGCTTGAACTGGTCCAGTAATTTCGGACCTTCTTTTCGGTTCTCACGCTGCTAGCTTTTCCGCCGCTATCGGTGAGTGATAACCGTTGTAGCTGTGACGCCTTAC
>NZ_JBKFTO010000036.1:0-49363 GCF_050432925.1 Pseudomonas sp. 18175
GCACCCAAGTTTTCTCATCTTCGGTATAGCGACGTTGTTTCAAGCGACAGTCCTACGCCCTCCAGTTTTGAAGAAGCGACAACTATCCTGACATGGAGGGCTCTTCCAAAAGTGACCCGCCGTAAGGGCGGAACCCATAGCCGCCGCTACCCAGATAACGGATATGTACACCGAAAGACCGCTATCGCAGGCAAGCCAGCTCCCACATTTGAACCGCAGACACCCGATAGATTTTTGGTGGCCGGGCGGGCATGGCAGCTCCAACAGGTCCAGCGCTATCGGGGCAAGCCCCCCCACCGTCGTCAGCCGTACGTGGGGTAATCGATATACCCCTGCTCCGAACCCCCGTACATCCCCTCAACCCGCAGCGGGTTCAGCGGCCAGCCGTTGAACAGGCGCTGGGGCAGATCCGGGTTGGCAATGAACGGTCGGCCAAACGCGATCAAGTCCGCCAACCCCGCGTTCACCAGTTTCTCGCCACGCTCAGCGGTATAACGCCCGGCATAGATGATTCGCCCGCTGAAGGTCTCGCGCACGGCCCGGCGGAAGGTTTCCGGCAGCTCCGGCGCGTTGTCCCAGTCGGCCTCGGCGATAGAGACGTAGGCGATGCCCGCCCCTTCCAGCAACTTGATCGCTTCGATATAGGTATGGTGCGGATCCTCTTCCACCAGACCGATATACACCCGGTCCTGATCCGTGCCGCTGAACAACGGCGAAAACCGCACCCCCAGGCGTTGCGGGCCGACCGCATCACTCACGGCCTCGACGATTTCCCGCAGGAAACGCAGACGGTTGTCCAGCGAGCCGCCGTATTCGTCATCGCGCTGGTTGGCATGGGCCGAAATGAACTGGTTGACCAGGTAACCGTTGGCCGAATGAATCTCCACCCCGTCAAACCCAGCCGCTATGGCATTACGCGCGGCCTCGGCGTACAGACCCACCAGTTCCTTCACTTCACGTGTGCTCAGCGCACGCGGCACCGGCGGTTGCACCAGCTCACCCGCGCCCGGCGCCGTTTCAATGAACGCCTTGACCTGCATGGGTTGGATCGCAGACGGCGCCACCGGCGCGGCCCCCTCGGGCTGCAAATCGTGGTGGGACACGCGCCCCACATGCCAGAGCTGGGCAAAGATCACCCCGCCCTCGGCATGCACCGCGTCGGTGACTTTGCGCCAGCCATCGATCTGCGCCGCGCTGTAGATACCCGGCGTCCACGCGTAGCCCTGGCCACGGGGTTCAATCTGCGTGCCTTCGCTGACCATAAACCCGGCGGTGGCGCGCTGGCGGTAATACTCGGCCATCAGGTCGGTGGCGATATCACCCGGTTGCGCGCTGCGCTGGCGGGTCAACGGCGGCAGCACGATGCGGTTGTTCAGGGTGTGCTGACCCAGGGTTACCGGGGTGCTAAGAATGTGGTCTGTCATGGGGGGTTTCCGAATTCTGGACGAACAAAAGCATTGGCGACGCCTGAGCGTCGCCAACCAATAACGGGGTGAATGAATTAAGCGGTGAGTTTGAGCAGCGCCTTGGCCACATCACTGGAGCTGCCCGGGTTCTGCCCGGTGACCAGCAAGCCATCGACGATCACAAAGGACTGCCAGTCGGCCCCCTTCTCGTACAGACCGCCGAGTTTCTTGAATTCATCTTCAATCAAGAACGGCACCACCTCGGTCAATTCCACCGCCGCTTCTTCCGAATTGGAGAAGCCGGTGACACGGCGGCCCTTGATCAACGGCTCACCGTTGACGGCCTTGACGTGACGCAAGGCGCCCGGTGCGTGGCAGACAAAACCGATGGGCTTGCCCGCACGTTCGAAGGCTTCGATCAGTGCGATAGAGGTTGGCGACTCCGCCAGGTCCCACAACGGGCCGTGGCCGCCGGGGTAGAACACGGTGTCGAAGTCGGCGGCGTTGACCGTGTCCAGCTTGACCGTGGCGGCCAGGGCTTGCTGGGCGGCCGGGTCGGCGGCGAAACGGTGGGTCTGTTCGGTCTGGAAGTCCGGCAGGTCGCTGACCGGGTCCAGCGGCGGCTGGCCACCGGCCGGGGATGCCAGCACGATCTGGGCGCCGGCGTCCTTGAACGCGTAATAGGGTGCAGCAAACTCTTCGAGCCAGAAGCCGGTCTTGCGGCCGGTGTTGCCCAACTGATCGTGAGAGGTCAATACCATCAATACTTTCATTGTCGAGTGCCTCGGGATGACTGTGGGTTGAAGCTTAGGAGCCTGGGGGCCCGGTCACAACGTCATATGCGCAAGGTTTTCGGACATGCCTCGATGGCAGTTGCCGTTTGGCTGCGAGCCGCCGACAATCCCACCCCTGACCCTGCTGGAGAAACACAATGCACAGCGTTGCGCTGCTGGTTTACCCGAATTTTGAATGCCTGAGCCTCAGCGTGGGCTCGGTGTTCGAGTGCGCGAACCTGTTGCGGGGCGAGCCGGCCTACGAGTTTCACTTGGTGTCGGAGCGTGGCGGCGCGGTGATGACGTCCCAGGGCTTTTCGGTGAACACCACACCGATCCGGGCCGAAGGTTATGACACGCTGATCGTCGGCGGTTACATGGAGTTCCGCCTGCCGGAAGCCAGCCTGCTGGAGCAGGTCAAGGCCGCGTCCGCGCAATCCCGGCGGGTTGCCTCACTGTGCATGGGCATCTTCGTGCTGGCCGAAGCCGGTCTGCTGGAAGGCAAGCGCACCACCACCCACTGGATCCACGCGCCGGCCTTTCGCAAGCGCTACCCCCATATCCACCTGGACGAAGACAAGCTGTTCGTGGTGGACGGCCAGGTGTGGACCGGCGCGGGCATGAGTGCCGGGGTGGACCTGGCGCTGGCCATGGTGGAGAACGACCTGGGCAGCGACCTGGCCCGGCGTATTGCACGCAAGCTGGTGATCTCCCAGCGTCGCGGCAGCGAGCAGTCGCAGTTGTCGGCGTTACTGGAGCTGGACCCCAAATCAGACCGCGTGCAATTGGCCCTGGCCTACGCACGCGAGAACCTCACCCACGACCTGTCGGTGGACGCCCTGGCCGATGTGGCGCGGCTCAGCCCACGCCAGTTCAGCCGGGTGTTTCGCGAAGAAACCGGTCGCACGCCGGCCAAGGCCATCGAATCCCTGCGGGTGGAGGCCGCCCGGGCGATGATGGAAACCAGCCGCCACCCGGTGGAAGTGGTGGCCCGCGAAACCGGCTTCGGTGATCGCGAGCGCATGCGCCAGGCATTCCTGCGGGCTTTCGGCCAGCCGCCCCAGGCGATGCAGCAGGCGTTTAATGCAACGCTGCCCGCGTGATCAGGTAACTCACTAGCTGCGGGTCATCGTCCAGTTCCAGGCTTTGCACCGGGCGCGGCAGGTTATCCAGCACCGTGCGCCAGAACGCCTGGGACACTTCGTCCTGGTCATAAAAACGCACCAGCCAATTGGCCGCGCCGCTGCACAGCACTTGGCTGGCGATGGCGCGGCCAATGCCCTTACGGCGGTAGCGCTTGAGGATAAACAGGTCGGCCAACTCCAGGGCGTCGATGCCCGGCAGTTCGCTGTTTTCGATCAGCAGGAAACCGGCGATGTACCCGTCTACCAACAGCAGGTTGGCGCTCCATTGCGGGTCTTGCCAGTAGCGGGCCAGGTGTTCGTCATGGATGTAGAAACGACCATCCACTTCGACATCTTCCTGCTCCCAGTCCGACGACTCATAGGCGTAATACTGGTAGAGATTGCGGATCAGCTCGGCTTCTTCGGGGCCGGTCTGGATCAATTCGACGGTGGTTTCAGGCATGGGACTCTCGGTGAAAAAACGCAGGGCGCCATTGTTCACAAAACCCCGGTGCAGGCCAATACATTGCCTAACCTTTCTGTTTGCTGAACCGATTGCGGATTTATGTTGGCCGGGCCGAATCCCTGAAACATTTAGAATAAACTTCGCCGGTTTCCACCTTTTCCTCAAGGACACCGATCTTGACCAACGTCTGTTCCGCCGGCCTGGATGTGGGCTTCGCCTCCCTGGATTACCTGCAGATCTTTATCCTGGGGGTGATCCAGGGCATTACCGAACTGCTGCCCGTCTCGTCCACCGCCCACATGCGCGTAGTGCCCGCCCTGCTCGGCTGGCAAGACCCCGGCTCGGCGTTTTCGGCAGCCATGCAGTTGGCGGCATTGGCAGCCGTGGTCAGCTATTTCTGGCGTGATGTACGGCAGGTGACCACCGGCAGCATCGGCGCAGTGCGACGGGGTGACTACAACGACCGGTGGTTCAAGCTGGCGGTGGCGATTGTGCTGGCGACGATCCCTATCGGCATTGCCGGCCTGGCCCTGTCCTCGACTTTGAACGCGTGCAACTCGCCGTTGCGCGGGCTGATGGTGATCGGTATTTCCTGCGTGGTAATGGCGGTGCTGCTGGCGGTGGCAGAAGTACGCGCTCGCCATACCCGTGAAATGGGCGAAATGCGCCTGCGGGACGCGTTGATCGTAGGCATTGCGCAGATTGGCGCGTTGATTCCAGGGGTGTCGCGCTCGGGCTCCACCCTTACTGCCGCGCTGTTTCTGAACTTCAAGCGTGAGGAAGCCGCGCGTTTCTCCTTCTTGCTGGGCCTGCCAGCCATTGCCCTGGCCGGGCTGAAGGAGCTTTGGGTGTTGCTGCATGCCGATATGCCCGCCCATGCCTGGCCGCATTTGTTGTTTGGGCTGGTGGTGGCGAGCATCTCGGCGTTTTTTGCGATCTGGGGGTTGATGCGGTTTTTGGAGCGGTTTTCGACTTGGCCGTTTGTGATCTATAGGGCCGTGCTGGGGATCTTTCTGATTGTGGCCGTAAGCACCGGGTTGTTGAGCTGACCCCATTCTGAACGTACATCCAATCTAATGTGGGAGCGGGCTTGCTCGCGAATGCGGTATGCCAGTCAGCACATTCAGTGACTGATCCACCGCATTCGCGAGCAAGCCCGCTCCCACATTTGAATCATGTTCTGACTGTTAGTTATGACAGCTCTTCCACACCTCACGAATCAGCGCCTGCAACTTCAGCGCCTCGGCCCAACGATCACTGATCTCCCGCCCGTCCGCACCAGTGATCGCATAGGGTGGCGGGCCCAGCTCGCAGGTGAATGCCAGGCTGCCGGGCGTGTCCGGGCGGGCCAACCAGTCTTCGATCCCGTAGCGCCACCACTGGGTAAACCGCTGCACCCAGGGCTGATGCTGGGGGAAGTCCAACGAGACCTGCACCTGCTCGCTGCTGGCCACGCGGCCGTGGAAGCCCCAACTGTGGCGCAAGATGGTGCGGATTTGCTCATCGTCCTCAGCGGCGCCCGGCTCGGGCAGCTCGCGCCCGACCACGTAGTGAGACAGGTCGGCCAGCAGCCTCAAGTCCGGCATCTGCGCCAACAGGTCCAGCGTGAACAACAAGTCGTTGGTCAGTCGATAACGGTGGGTCTCCAGCAGCACCGGAAAGTCCACTTGCTCGGCCAGGCGTTGCCAGCCTTCCACCAGCCGTGCGGCCTCGGTTTGGCTGCGTGGACGCACATCGGCTTGCAGGGTGAGGTGGTGACACCCGTAGCGGCTGATCACATCCAGCGCGGCGGCCAGGTCGTCCACTGATTGCGGGAACAGTTGGCCCTCAATCTGCAAGCCCCTGGCCGTGGCGGCGCCATGCAAACGGGCGACATCGGCGGGTTTCCAGTAGTGGTCGGTGATGCCGTCGAAACCGGCGGCCTTGATACGGTCGAGCTGGGCTTCCAGCGGGCCGGGTTCGGTCTGCATGGCCCACAGGGATTGGAACACCAGGAATTGGCGCATATCAGCCTCGCAGCAGCGTTTTGAGGGACAGCTCGGCGTCGGCCAGGCTGGAAACATCGAGCGGGATACGTGCACTGATCAAGCGTTCGCAGAGCTTGATGTCCTTGGCCACGCTATTGCCGGTGGCCCAGCCGCAGGCGCCTTGCAAACGTTGCTCGGGATCAAGGTAGAACAGCAGCAGGCCGCCGCCGGGCAGTACGCGGGTGACCATCGATGGGCTCATTACGCCCACGGTCAACAAGCCCCAGTCGTACTGGTCGGACCAAAAGCCGGGGATGGCATCGAAGGGCACTTCACGGCCCAGCAGATTCAGCGCTGCATGTCGGCCCTGCGCTTCGGCGTTGCGCCAGGTTTCCTGGCGTTGATACAGGCCATCCAGGCGAAACTCGCACACATCCCCAGCCGCATAAATATTGGCCGCGCTGGTACGCAGGTACTCATCCACGCGTATGCCCTGCCCCACTTCCAGCCCGGCCGCCGTGGCCAATTCGATACTGGGCTGCATGCCGATGCCGACCACTACGAGGTCGCAGGGCAGCACTTGCCCGTCCACCAATTGCACGCTGTCGGCCTGGATCGACTCCAGCGCCACGTTCAAGCGCACGTCCACGCCGTGCTCGCGATGCAGCGCCAGCAGCGCCTGGGAGATCACCGGCGGCAGCACCCTTGCCGCCAGGCGTGGCCCAGCTTCCAGCACGGTGACCTCGCAACCCAGGCCACGTGCCGTCGCCGCCACTTCCAGGCCGATAAATCCACCGCCGACCACCACCAACCGTGTACCGGGGGTTAGCGCATTGCGCAGGGCCAGCGCGTCATCGTGGGTGCGCAGGTACAGCACATTCGCGTGTTCCTGGGGCAAGCGGCGCGCCCGGCCGCCGGTGGCCAGCAGCAGGCCGGCGTAAGGCAGCCACTGCCCATCGGCGAGTTGCAGGCGGTGCTGTTGCGGCTCCAGCCGGATGACCGGGTTACCGGCGATATGTTCGATATCCAGTTCAGCCAGCCGCTCGCGGTCGCACAGGCTATAGCCGGCCAAGTCCGCCGTGCCTTGCAACAGCCCCTTGGACAGTGGCGGGCGCTCATAGGGCAAATGCGGTTCATCGCCAATCAGGATCAGGCGCCCGGTATAGCCCTCTTTGCGCAAGGTCAGCGCCGCCCGGCCACCGGCATGGCCGGCGCCGACGATGATCAGCGCATCATTCATATGAGCTTCGTTCATGGTCAGGCCGTGACGGCGAGTAATACCCGCCCCGCTTCGACCCGTACCGGGTAGGTCTTGAGGTTGACGCACACCGGCGCGCCCATGGCCTTGCCGGTGCGGTAATCGAAGCGCCCGTTGTGCTTGGGGCATTCGATCACGTGGTCCATCACCAGGCCGTCGGCGAGGTGGATTTTTTCGTGGGTGCACAGGCCGGCAGTGGCGAAGAATTCATTCTCGGCCGAGCGGTACACCGCGTAGGTGTGGGCGCCGTGGTCGAAGCGCAGCACGTCTTCTTCGTCTATTTCGCCCACGGCGCAGACGTCGATCCATTGATCGTTCATGGCATTTATCTCCAATTGACAGGCAAACCTTGTGGTGAGCGAGCTTGCTCGCGCTGGGCGGCGAAGCGGCCCCTGGATCAGCTTTCGGGGTTTGTCTGGAAGAACGCGGGGGCGTCATTGGGGCTGCTGCGCAGCCCAGCGCGAGCAAGCTCGCTCACCACAGGGGTTGGGCGTTGGATGAAATAAGTTGGGTCGCTGCGCTGGCGCCAGATCGTGGGAAGGATTTCTTTGTAGGCCTCGAAGAGGTTGGCGTACGGCGGCGGGCAGTCGCTGCGGATCTCTTCGTGCAACTGTTCCAGGGCGTGGTACGGCACCATCGGGTACATGTGATGCTCGAGGTGGTAGTTCATGTCCATGTAGATAAAGCGCAGCACGCGGTTCATGTAGATGGTGCGGCAGTTGCTGCGATGGTCCAGCACGTCTTCGGCCAGGCCCACATGCTGCGTGAGGCCAAACAGGTAGCCGAGCCAGGCGCCGTAGATGCTCGGCAGGCCCACCAGCATCAGGGGCAGCCAGCTGTGCAGGTACAGGGCGGTGCCGATGACCACGGCGTAAATGGCCACCCAGATACGGGCGGCACGGAACACCTTGGGCCATTCGGATTCCGGGATAAAGTCGGCTTCCTGGGCACTCATCTTGCCGATGGCATGACGCGCCACGCCGCTGAAGGTTTTCCAGGCCAGGGGCAGGTTGAACAGGCTCAGGAACATCATCAAGAAACTCGGCGGACGCGGCTCGACGATCTCCGGGTCGCGGCCGACCACGATGGTGTCGGTATGGTGCCGGGCATGGCTCCAGCGCCACACATGGGGCTCGAAGATGCACATGAAACTGGCGATCTGGTAGAGCACGTCGTTCATCCAGCGAGTTTTGAACGCCGTGCCATGGCCGGTCTCGTGCCAGCGCGGGTTGGAGGCGGTGCCGTACAACACGCCGTAGGCGATAAAGAACGGCACGCAGGCCCAAGTGCCCCAGAACCAGTAGCCACCAAAACCGGTGGCGAACAACGCGGCCACCCACAGGGCGGTGTCGCGCAGCGCTGGGCCATCGCGGCGTTGCATCAGTTCTTTCATGCGTTTACGGGAAATCGGCGATTG
This sequence comes from Pseudomonas sp. 18175, assembly GCF_050432925.1. NCBI lineage: Bacteria > Pseudomonadati > Pseudomonadota > Gammaproteobacteria > Pseudomonadales > Pseudomonadaceae > Pseudomonas > Pseudomonas sp. 18175. Next base: position 8,412 of record NZ_JBKFTO010000036.1, read on the forward strand.
GTACCAGCTGGCTGATACCAGGCCTTTTTCGGCAGCACGGGCGGCTTCGGGGCCGGTGAGGCTGTAGTCGCGCCGAGTGGAGTGAGCGGTGTGTTCAGGCATTGTTATTGTTCTCCGCAAGCGATGGGTTTCGAGTGCTTTGCTGGAGAAAATATAGAGAGCGGGCAAATCCGCCTCAAGGGCTTGAATCCATTCCCTATCAAGCTATCATCCAGGCCCAGCGGGGCTTGATAGTTTTCTATCAAGACGCAATAAGGGCCAGTCATGAACAACAATAAACGCCCAACCATCGCCACCGTGGCCGCCCAAGCGGGCCTGAGCGTGGCCACTGTCGACCGGGTATTGAATGCCCGTGCGCCGGTCAATCCAGAGACAGCCGAGCAGGTGTTTCAGGCCGCCGAAGCCGTGGGGTATTTTGCCGCCCGATTGATCGGCCAGCGCATCCGTGAACGTCGGCCGACCTACCGTTTTGGCATCCTGTTGCTCGCGACGGCCCAGGCGTTCTACGCGACCCTTGCGAAGTCGATCAGCGAGGCCGCCGAGCAGCATGCAGGCGCCAACCTGACGTGCCAGTTCGAGTACATCGTGGATCGCACCCCCAGCGCCATCGTCGCGCAGATCGAACAGTTGGCCGTGCAGTGCGATGCCCTGGCCGTGGTCAGCTTCGCCCACCCGTTGATCAACGCCACCTTGGCGCAGATCCGCGAAGCCGGCGTGCCGGTGGTGGCGTTGCTGTCGGATATTCATGAGCACGCCGCCGAACCCTATGTAGGCCAGGACAACCACGTGGTCGGCCGCACTATGGGCTGGCTGCTGGCCCGCACCTGCGGCGCCCGCAAAGGCAGCGTGGGGATTTTGCTCGGCGGCCACCGCTTTCTTGGCCACCAGGCGCGGGTCGCGGGCTTGCACAGCTACCTCGCCGAGCACGCGCCGGGGCTCAAGCCACTTGAGCCGCTGATCAACCTGGACAACAGCGACATCACCGAAGAAGCCACCCTCGACCTGATCACCCGCCACACCGACCTGCGCGGCCTGTGCGTGGTGGGGGGCGGTGGCGACGGCATCATCAATGCGTTGGCGCAATTGCCCAAGCGGCCGGCGTTGTGTTGCATCTTGCAGGAGTCCACCGAGCTGTCGCGTGAGGCGTTGCGCCGGGGGTTGGTGGATGTGGTGATGGATTCGCAGCCGCGCCAGACGGCCGTGGCGGTGATTGAGTTGTTGGTGGCGTTGCAGGGGGGTGAGGTGTTCGATCCGTTGCGGCATCGGGTGTATATACCGCCGCTGATTGTGACGTCGGAAAATATCTAAAGCGGCGGGGTTACTGGCGTTTTGTCATGGTTTGTAAAGGGCCAGCAAGGCGTGTCCCTTTAAATTGCAGGACGTTTCCTAGACAATCTCCGCCGCCTTGTGCCTGCTGGAATCGGTGGCTAGTCTGCGGTCCGTCACTGCCTATTCAGTGATCGGGTTTAGTCGCCCGGATTCGAAGCTGGCGCATGGTCCCATGAAGCTTTAATGGTGGCTGTGCGCAGGGCGCCTTCGGGCGCGCCGGGTAGCTCCGACCGGTCGACTAACCTGCGTACAGCCGCCACCTTCGTTTAGTCGCGACAGGTTCGGCTCCTTACTCAGCATTCGGAGTTGCACAATGAACAAAGACGTACACGACCCCGCAAAAGACCGCGCCGCTTTCAACCGCGCCATCGACCACTATCTGCCCACCCAAGGTTTCCATTCCATCAACGAAGACCTGAGCTTCGAAGATGCCCTGCTCTACACCGCCAGTTTGCTCGACAGCGCTTCGGCAACCGCATTGGATTGTGGTGAGTTGGTGGAGAGCCCTGAGCGGGCGAAGATTTTGGCGGTTTGGCATTTGCTGGAAATTGCCAAGACTACTGTAGACCGCTCCATCGACTGCCTGAAACACAGTTGAACATGTGGGAGGGGCTCGCCTGCGAAGTCGGATGGTCAGCTGGAGCATGTATGCACTGACCCACCGCCTTCGCGAGCAAGCCCGCTCCCACAGTGGATTGGTGGTGTGACTGTTTCTTGAGCCTGGCACAAAGCCAAATGTGGGAGCGGGCTTGCTCGCGAAGGCGGTGGTTCAGCTTGCAGATGTGTCAGCTGACACACCGCCATCGGGAGCAAGTCGAATCGTCGCACCGCCCCTCCCACATTGACCGCATTTCAAAGATTAAAAATCGGTGTTGATCTACATCCCGCGAAACTCTGCGGCATTCAGGCCAAACCGGCTCATCTTGTTGTACAGCCCACCCCGCGACACGTTGAGTTGCCGGGCAGCCAGGCGAATATTCCCGCCGGCCGCTTGCAGTGCCGCGACAATGGCATTCATTTCATGACTGCTCAGGTCTTGCGCCGGTTGCGCTTCATGCAGGCGCGCAGGGGCGCGATGCCGGGTATCCAACGGCAGGTCGGACGGTTGGATCAGTTCACCCATGGCCAAGTTGGTCGCCCGTTCAACGCTGTTTTCCAACTCGCGCACATTGCCCGGCCAGCCGTAGGCCGAGAGCAAGGCCAGCGCATCCGGCGAAAAACCTTGCACCGATTTACGCAGCGAACGCGCGCATCGCGTGAGGAAGTGCCGCGCCAGCAACGGGATATCTTCGCGACGCATGCGCAGCGGTGGCACGGTCAAGTTCAGCACGTTGAGGCGGTAGTAAAGGTCTTCGCGAAACGCCCCCTCGGCCACCGCCTGGCTCAGGTTGCGGTGAGTGGCGGCGATGATGCGCACATTCACTTGCCGCGAGCTTTTTGCGCCGACGCGGGTCACTTCACCCTCCTGCAATACTCGCAGCAGGCTGACTTGGGCATCGAAGGACATATCGCCAATTTCATCCAGGAAAATCGTGCCGCCATCCGCCAATTCAAACTTGCCCGCCGAACCACCACGGGCAGCGCCGGTGAACGCGCCTTCGACATGCCCGAACAGTTCGCTTTGCACCAAGTCCCGCGGGATCGCGCCGCAGTTGACCGCAACAAACGGGCCCTTGTGGCGGTCACTGCCGTTATGGATCGCTTGGGCGAACAGCTCTTTGCCGGTGCCGCTTTCGCCGAGGATCAAGGTGGTGGAGTCACTGCGGCTGGCGATCCGCCCCAGGTGCAGCGCGTCCTGGATCGCCCGCGATTGGCCCTGGATGGTGTCGAAGGTGTAGCTGGCCTGGGTGCCGATGATGCGCCGGGTGATTTCGCGGATACGGCGGTTCTCGCGCAGCGACACGATCACCCCGCCCTGCTCCAGCGGGCACACCGAGACCAGGCAGGCGAGCTGGCTGCGGTCGTGCAGGTGGAAGGTGCAATCGAGGTCGCGTACGGGCTCGCCCAGCACGTCGCTCAATTCGCTGCGGCCCAGTTGCTGGAACGGGCTGCCGATCAATTCCAAACCCACCCCGAACAGCTGCCGGGCATACCGGTTGAGCGCCTTGATGCAACCGCGCTCATCCAGCACCACCAGGCCTTCGTTGAGCACTTCGAGCACGGTTTGCTGTTGTTCCAGCAGCCCTTGCAACGCCATTTGCCGCGACACCGCCTCGGCCGCCGCCTGCACGGTGCCGAGGGTATGGAAGTGAAACCAGCCGGGCTCAGCGGTGAGTGTCAGCATGGCCAGGGTTTCGCCCTGGGCATTCTTGATCGGTGCGGCGGCGCAGTGCATACGGCGCTGGCGCAGGCCTGTGCCGTAGTTTTCCTCGGCGAGCACATACACCAGGTGATCTTCGGCCAGCGCCAGCCCGGTGCAGTTAGTGCCTTGCACGGACTCCAGCAAGCGACTGCCCACCGGGGTGATGTCCAGCCCGCAAAAATACAGGGTCGTGCCATCCGCATCGGTGAGGTTGATATGGCCACGGGGGTTGTAGGCCAGCAGGCCGTGCATGACCTGTGCGGCAGCCGCGATCAATACACGATGGCTGGCGAGGGTCGCCGCCAGGGTTTCAGGGGCGACGAAGCGGTAGGCGTTGTCTGCCGGGTCAATACCGGCCTGGACGCTGCGGCACCAAGACTCCCAGATCACTTGCCGCACACCTGCCGGACGCTCAGCCTGTCCGGCCAGGCAATCGCGCCACGCCTGCTCCAGCGCGGCGACCGGGCCGTCATTCAACGCCGCGGGCCCCAGGGCGGTGAGGTAGTCGAGGTCTTGTACGCTGAAGGCCATGCTCATCGGACTTACCTATGTTCATATTTTTGACATGCCAGTATAGACATGTCATCAAAATGAACACTAATTGTTTATAAACTCAAAGAAAACCCATATATATCAATAGCTTGAAAATTGGCACAGCCCTTGCTCTATCCCCTTTGCCCATCAGGACCGTCCTGAGGCCAACAATAAAAAAGGGGTTATTTCATGAGTACACAGAACATCCGCCTGGGTCTGATCGGTGCCGGTCGCATGGGCAGCTTCCACGGTTTGACGGCGGCGCGGCACATCCCCGGTGCCAACCTGGTGGCGATTGCCGACCCGACTCCCGGCCAGGCTGCCCGCCTCGCCGCAGAGCTGGGCGTGGACAAGGTCTACACCGATCCGCAGCAGCTGCTGGACGACCCGGATATCGACGGCGTGATCATCGCCGCCCCTGCCCGCAGCCACGCCGAATTGGTGATCAGCGCCGCCCGCGCCGGCAAGGGCATTTTCTGCGAAAAACCCATGGCCATTACCCTGGATGAAGCCGACCGCGCCATCGCCGCCGCCGCCGATGCCCGCGTGCCGTTGCAGGTCGGTTTCAACCGGCGCTTCGCCAAGAGCTTTCGCACCGCGCACCTGGATGTCGTCGCTGGCCGCATCGGTACGCCGCAACTGCTGCGCTCGCTGACCCGCGACCCAGCACTGAACAACCCGGCCAACTCGCCGCAGTGGGTAATCTTCCTGGAAACCCTGATCCACGACTTCGACACCCTGCGCTACCTCAACCCCGGCGCCGAGGCAGTACAGGTGCATGTGATGGCCGATGCGTTGATCGCCCCTGACTTCAAGAGCAAAGGCTTCCTCGACACCGCCGTGGTCACGATCCGCTTCGATAACGGCGCGATTGCCACCGCCGAGGCCAACTTCCAGGCAGTGTATGGCTACGACGTACGCGGCGAAGTGTTTGGCAGCGCGGGCATGCTGACCATGGGCGGCGTCAACGAGTCCGACTTGGTGCGCTACCTGGCCCAGGGCATCCAGGCCGACACCCAGCGCCTGGACACCGACCTGCTGCGCGACGCCTATATCGCCGAGCTCAACCACTTTGCCGAGTGCCTGCGCACTGGCGCCAAGCCGATGGCCAGTGGCGAAGACGCCCGCGCCGCGCTGGCGATTGCGCGTGCGTGCATCGAGTCGTTCCAGCAAGGCCAGGCGGTGGCCGTATGAGCCCGTTCAAACTGGCGATCAGTGCCGAGATGGTGTTTCTCGACCTGCCGTTCATTGAGCGGGTCAAACGCATTCACGCGCTGGGGTTCAGCGCCGAAATCTGGAACTGGACCGACAAGGACATCGGCGCCCTGGCCGCGACCGGCGCCGATTTCACCTCGATGACCGGCTATATCACCGGCACCCTCACCGACCCGGACGGTATCCGCCAGTTGCTCGACAGCGCCCGTGAATCCATAACGGTTGCCGAACAACTCAACTGCCCCAGTCTCAACCTGCACGGTACCGGCCTGGGCGAAGGCGGCTTGCCCGTTCAGCCGGTCAGCCAGACCACAGGCCGTATGTGGCTGAGCGCCTGCAAAACCCTGGAAAAAATCGCCCGCCTGGGGGAAGACGCTGGCCGCGTGTTCCTGCTGGAAAACCTCAACACCGAAGTCGACCACCCCGGCACCCCGTTCGCCCGCGCCGACGACACCCTGGCGCTGATCGAAGCAGTGGGCAGCCCGCACCTGAAAATGAACCTGGACCTGTACCACGCGCAGATCGGTGAAGGTAACCTGATCGAACTGATCCAGCGTGCAGGCACGTCCATCGGTGAAATCCAGGTGGCTGACGTGCCCGGTCGCAAGGAACCGGGCACCGGTGAAATCCACTACCCTGCCATCGCCAGGGCCTTGCACGCCATGGGCTACAGCGGCGTGGTCGGCCTCGAAGGCTGGGCCAGCGGCGAAAGCGAACTGGCCCTGGAGCGATTCCGTCAAGCGTTCACCCTATAACAATAAAAGGAACACCCTTATGAACCGCTATGCATTGATTGTTGCCTCGCTGTTACTGCTGTTCAGCCCCTGGTCGTTCGCCGAATACCGCATCGGCGTGAGCATTGCCCGGGTGGACGACAACTTCATGACCTACGTGCGCAACGGCCTGGAAACGGCCGCCAAGCAGCAAGGCGTGAAGATCCAGTTCGAAGACGCCCAAGGCGATGTGGTTCGCCAGCTCAACCAGGTCGAAGGCTTCCTGAACCAGAAGGTCGATGCGGTGATCGTGTTGCCGGTGGACACGTCCGCCACCGCCAACATGACCCGCGCCGCCGTGGCCGCCAACAAGCCGCTGGTGTACGTCAACCGCCATCCGGATGAACGCACCCTGCCCAAGGGCGTGGTCACCGTGGCCTCTAACGACATCGAGGCCGGGCAGTTGCAGATGCGCTTCCTCGCGGAAAAACTCGGCGGCAAGGGCAATGTGGCAATCATCATGGGCGACCTTGCGCAAAACGCCACCCACGACCGTACCGAAGGCGCCAAGCAGGTGCTCAAGGACTATCCCGGCATCAAAGTGGTGGAGCAGCAAAGCGCCGAATGGCAGCGCAGCAAAGGCATGGACCTGACCAGCAACTGGTTGCTGGCGGGTACGCAGTTCGATGCGATTATTGCCAACAACGATGAAATGGCGATTGGCGCGGGGATGGCCTTGCAGCAGGCGGGCAAGGCCAAGGGTGAAGTGGCAATTGTCGGCATCGATGGGTTGCCGGATGGGCTGGCGGCGGTCAAGCGTGGGTTGTTGGCGGCGTCGGTGTTCCAAGACCCCAAGGCACAGGCGGCCAAGGCGGTGGAGTCGGCGATCAAGATGATCAAGGGTGAGCCGATTGAAGCGGAGGTGTGGGTGCCGTTTGAGCTGATCAAGCCAGAGCAGGTGGCGATGTTTGAGCAACGCTACAAATAGATTGACCTGTGGAGATCCAAATGTGGGAGCGGGCTTGCTCGCGAAGGCGGTGGATCAGTCAATATTTTCGGTGACTGGCACACTGTCTTCGCGAGCAAGCACGCTCCCACATTTTGATTGTGTTGAGCCTTTAGTCCAGGTCGCTGGCAGAATGGCGCTCGGCGAGTTGCTCATGTGGCTCACCCGAAACCCGATTCACCCGCCGCCCCCTTTGCACCGCCGGCCGCGCATCAATCGCATTCGCCCAACGCAGCACGTGCTTGTATTCATGCACCGACAAAAACTCCGCTGCGCCATATAAGCGGCCTTTGACCAACCCACCGTACCAAGGCCAGATCGCGATGTCGGCGATGGTGTACTCATCCCCAGCGATGTATTCGCTCACGGCCAGGCGCTGATCCAACACATCCAGTTGACGCTTGGCCTCCATGGCAAAGCGGTTGATCGCGTATTCCATCTTGCTCGGCGCATACGCATAGAAATGCCCAAAGCCGCCCCCCAGGTACGGCGCGCTGCCCATCTGCCAGAACAACCACGACAGGCACTCGGCACGGGCCGCAGGCTCGGTGGGGAAGAACGCGCCGAACTTCTCTGCCAAGTACTGCAAGATCGCGCCGGACTCGAATACGCGAATCGGCGTGGCGCCGCTGCGGTCCTGCAAGGCTGGGATCTTGGAGTTTGGATTGATGCCGACAAACCCGCTGCCAAACTGGTCCCCATCACCGATCTTGATCAGCCAGGCGTCGTATTCTGCGCCGCTGTGCCCCAGAGCCAGCAGCTCTTCCAGCAAGATGGTGACTTTTTGCCCATTGGGTGTGGCCAAGGAGTACAGCTGCAACGGGTGCTTGCCAACGGGCAGTTCTTTCTCGTGTGTAGCGCCGGCGATGGGCCGGTTGATGCTGGCGAAAGTGCCGCCGTTTTCGGTGTCCCAGGTCCAGACTTTAGGGGTTACGTAGTCGGTCATGCTTACTGCTCCACAGGCGCTTGCGATCAACGAAGCGCTCCAGACTAAACCAAAGGTTGATGACTCGTCACACAGTCAATTGCCATCAACCTGCAAGGCCGCTTCAAAGATGCAGCGACGCACCCACGCTACCGTTGCTCGGCACGTTGACCCGCAACGCAATCAACAAGGCCGCCAGCAACATCAACACACCCGCGCCGAGAAACACCCCGCCGATGCCACTGACACTGAACATCGCGCCCCCACCGGCCGCCCCCGCCGCAATGGCCGACTGCACCGAAGCCACGACCATGCCACCGGCGCTTTCAGCCTGGTCCGGCACGGCGCGGGCCACCCAGTTCGACCACGCCACGGGCACCCCGCCAAACGCCAAGCCCCACAGCACCAGCAACATCGCCTGACCTGGCAGGGAAGCGGGCAACAGCACCAGGGCAAGCGCCGCGACGCCCACCAACACTGGCATCAACACCAGGGTGCCGCGCGGATAACGCACCAGCATCCAACCCGCCAGCAACGTGCCGATGAAGTTGGCTGCCCCGAACCCCAGCAGCAGCAAGGCCAGCCCTTGTGTGCCGACGCCCGTGGTGCTCTCCAGGAACGGCCGGATGTAGGTAAACAACGCAAAGTGCCCGGTGTGTACCAGCACGCAGCCAAACATGCCGATAGCGATGCCCGGACGCATCAGCACATCCAGTACCGTGCGCAGACGTGCGGTGCCCGTGGGGGCCAGGCGTGGCAGCGTGAACAGCTGGAACACCAACGTCACCCCGCCGACGGCGGCTGCGGCAAGAAACGCACTGCGCCAGCCGTACAGACCACCGAGGTAGCTGCCCAGCGGCACGGCAACCACCGTACCCACCGCAATGCCACTGAAGATGATCGATAGCGCACGGGGTAACAGCGCCGCAGGCACCAAGCGCATCGCCACAGCCGCCGCCATGCTCCAGAAACCACCCAGGGCGACGCCCAGCAGGATGCGCATCAACAGCAACACCGCGAGGCTGGAGGACAATGCCACCAACAGGTTTGAAGCAATCATCAGCAGGGAAAACCCCAGCAGCACCACACGCCGGTCGATCCCACGCGTTAGGCCGGGCACCAGCAGCCCGGCGAACAACGCCACCACTGCGGTCACCGTCACGGCTTGGCCGGCCAGGGCCTCGGACACGCCCAGGTCCATCGCCATCGGCGTCAACAAGCTGGCCGGCAGGTATTCCGCCGTCAACAAGCCGAACACCCCCATCGCCAGGGAAAACACCGCCATCCAGGCCGGGGTGGCGGGCTCTACCTGCGCATGCAGCGAGCCTTGAGCAACACAGTTATTCATCAAACGAGATCCTCGGGACGTTAGCGTGACGGCCAGTCTAGGGTCGTCAACTCGGATGATCTATGATGCAAACCCTTGTGTTTTTGACTGAAACCCCGAACATGCCCGCGGTCGGGCCGAGCTAGCGCAACCGGAGCCGGGCATAAACGAGCGCCTCGAAAGCATCCTGACCGACCACCGGGTGCGCGCTTATAGGCAATGACACAAAGCCATTGCGCAGGCCGATCCAGTGCCCTTAATCTCTTGAGCCTATTTCGTTGTGAGCAATGGAGGCTACATGAAACTGATCGGTATGCTGGACTCACCTTACGTACGCCGCGTGGCCATTTCCCTGGAGCTGTATGGGGTGCCGTTTGAGCATCAATCGCTGTCGGTGTTCAGCACCTTCACCGAGTTCTCCCAGATCAACCCAGTGGTCAAGGCCCCGACCCTGGTGCTGGACGATGGCACAGTGCTGATGGACTCCAGCCTGATCCTCGACTACCTGGAAACCCTGGCCCCGGCCCACAAAAAGCTGCTGCCCCAGGCCCCCGCCGCCCGTGCCCACGACCTGCAACTGCTGGGCCTGGCCCTGGCGGCCTGCGAGAAGAGCGTGCAGATCGTGTATGAACACAACCTGCGCCCGGCCGAGAAGCTGCATGCGCCATGGCTTGATCGCATCAGCGGGCAGTTGCTGGCGGCTTATTCGCTGCTGGAGAAGCAGTTGGATGACGGTGACACACTGAACCAAGCCAACCTCACTGCGGCCGTGGCGTGGTCCTTCAGCCAGTTCACCGTGGCGTCGGTGGTGAAGGCTGAGGCGTTTCCCAAGTTGAAACGCCTGGCTGAACGCCTTGAGCAGCATCCAGCTTTCAAGAAATACCCGATCGAATAAACACCACCCATCACATGTTGGAATGGGCTTATGTGGGAGCAAGCCCACTCCCACATTTAATCGTTGCAGCCTGGGAGATTGAGCCCGGTTTAGACCCATCCCCCATCCACAATAAAGTTCTGCGCCGAGCACATCGCCGAGGCATCGGAAGCCAAAAACAGCGCCATATTGGCGATATGCTCCGGCAGCACGCTGCCCGGCAGGCATTGGCTGCGACTGATCAGTTCCTTGGCAGCATCGTCGACCCACATGGCCAGTTGTTTTTCGGTCATCACCCAGCCCGGCACCAGTGTGTTCACGCGGATGTGGCTCGGCCCCAGTTCACGGGCCAGGGCGCGGGTCATGCCGTGGGCGGCGGCTTTGCTGGCGGCGTACACCGGATAGCCGGCCGAGGCCATCATCCAGCCCACCGAGCCGAGGTTGATGATCGAGCCGCCGCCCGCGGTTTTCATCATCGGCACCACGGCCTTGGCGGCGAAGAAGGCATGCTTGAGGTTGACCGAGATGAGTTTGTCGAAGGTGTCCGAGTCGACTTCTTCCAGGGTATGGCGCACGTCGTTGGCGGCGTTGTTCACCAGCACGGTGATTGGCCCAAGGGAATGTTCGAAACGCCCGATCGCGGCCTTATAGGCGATCTCATCGGTGATGTCGCAATTGACGAATTCCACCGTGTGCCCACGGGAACTCAACAACGCGGCCAGGCGTTCGCCCTGGCTTTGGGCACGGTCCACAAAGCCGACCTTGGCACCTTGGGCGGCGAAGGCCCGCACCATGAATTCACCGATACCCGAGGCGCCCCCGGAGATCAGTACGGTCTTGCCTTCGAGGTCGGGGTAAACGGCGTGCTGGGTAGTCATGTAAAGATGCCTCGCTTAATTAGTCTTATTTTATTTTGCAAAAACGGCTTTAACGGCTATAAATCTGCTGTCCAATCGACAAAATATCGCACATTAGTAGAACTATTCCACTGAAAACAACAAAAGGAAGTTCGACCATGAAGCACCCTCGATACCTGCTCTCGGGCCTGGCCATGTCCATGCTGATCGCCAGTGGCGGCGCCCAGGCCGCAGGGCTCAGCAGTGAGCACAAAGCCTTCGGTAAAACCAATGACGGCACCGCCGTCGAACAGTACATCCTGCGTAACAGCCACGGCATGCAAGCCACGGTGATCACCTACGGCGGCGTGTTGCAGTCGCTCAAGGTGCCGGACAAGCATGGCAAGGTCGAAGACGTGGTGCTGGGCTTCGACGATGTGCAGGGCTACCAGGCCGGCACGGCATTTTTTGGCGCAACCATCGGGCGGTTCGGCAATCGCCTGGCCGGCGGCGCCTTCGAGCTCGACGGCAAGCGTTACCAGGTGCCACTCAACGACGGCCCTAATTCCCTGCATGGCGGCGCCCATGGCTTTGACAAACACGTGTGGACCGCCACGCCGCTCAAGGCCAAGGATTCGGTGGGCGTCACCCTCACCTACTTGTCCAAGGACGGTGAAATGGGCTTCCCCGGCAACCTGAAAACCGAGGTCACCTACCGCCTCAACGACAACAATGAACTGCACATCGACTACACGGCCACCACCGACAAACCCACGGTGCTCAACCTCACCAACCACAGCTACTTCAACCTCGCCGGCGCGGGCAATGGCGATATTCTCAAGCAAGTCGCTACCTTGCATGCCAGCCATTACACGCCGGTGAATGCCACGCTGATCCCCACCGGCGAGTTGGCGCCGGTGAAAGGCACGCCGATGGACTTCCTCAAACCCACACCCATCGGCCAACACATCAAGGATGATCATCCGCAGCTCAAGTTTGCCGAACCCAAACAAGGTGGCTTCGACTTCAACTGGGCGCTGGATACCAAGGGCGATGTGAAGCAGTTGGCCGCCGAGGTGCATGACCCTGAGTCGGGGCGGCGCTTGCAACTGTTCACCACCGAGCCTGGGGTGCAGTTTTATACCAGCAACTTCCTGGATGGGACGGTGAAGGGTAAAGCTGGGAAGACGTATCAGCACTGGAGTGGGTTTACGTTGGAGACCCAGCATTTTCCGGATGCGCCTAACCAGCCAAACTTTAAATCAACCCGTTTGAACCCTGGGCAGACTTATAGCCAAAACACAATTTTCAAGTTCAGCGCTGATTAAAATGTGGGAGGGGGCTTGCTCCCGATAGCAGTGGTTCAGTTGACGCAACTTTGACTGACACGCCGCAATCGAGAGCAAGCCCCCTCCCACATTTGCCCTCACCTGCATTTGGATCATCACATGCAGGGATTTAGCGTTGTTTCATGCGGTCGATAACTACAGCCAGCAGCAGGATCGAACCCCGGATCACGTACTGATAGAAGGTGTCGATGTTCTTCAGGTTCATCGCATTTTCAATGATCGCCAAAATCAACACCCCAGCAATCACATGGCGAATCATGCCAACCCCACCACTGAGCGACACCCCGCCCAACACGCACGCCGAGATCACCGTCAGCTCAAACCCCTGCCCGATCATCGGCTGGCCCGAGGTCATGCGCGAAGCCAGGATCACCCCGGCCAACGCGCCGATCAGACCATGCACAGCGAAGATCAGAATCTTGGTGCGGTCCACGTTAACCCCCGCCAGCAACGCCGCTTCCGGGTTGCCGCCGATGGCCATGGTGTTGCGCCCGTAGGTGGTGTAGTTGAGTAGCCAGCCGAAGAACAGGAAGCACAAAATGGTGATCAGGATCGGCACGGGCACGCCCAACAACTGGCCGTTACCGAACACGAAGAACTGGTCCTGGGACACCCCTACTGCCTTGCCGTTGGCAAAGATATAGGCCAGGCCACGCACGATCTGCATGGTCGCCAAGGTGGTGATCAGCGCATTGACCCGCAGCTTGGCGATGACAATGCCGTTGATCAGCCCGACCACCAGGCCCATCAGCAACGCGGCGCCGATCCCCAGCATGACGCTGTCGGTGTCGCGCATCACAATCGCCGCCACCACACCGGCACAGGCAATCACCGAGCCCACCGACAGGTCGAAGTGCCCCGACGCCAGGCAGAACAGCATGGTGCAGGCGGCGATGCCTACGGTAGAAATCGCCAGCCCCAAACCGCGCATGTTCAAGGGCGAGAGGAAGTTGTCGATGAGCAAGGCGCACAGCAAAAAGATGCTCACCGCTGCCAGCAGCATCGCCCAGTTGTCCAGCAGTGCCCGCACATCCAGGGGTTTGCGGGCGGTGGGCAGCGCGTTTTGTTGAAGGGTCATAGTCGTCTCTCAGTTCGCCACGCTGCGCGGCAAAGCCAGTTGCAGCAGGTTGGATTCAGTGGCGTGTTCGCGGGTGTGTTCGCCGCGTTGCGCGCCTTCGCACAGCACCAGGATGCGGTCGCTGATGCCCATCACTTCCATCAGGTCGCTGGACACCACGATCACCGCAATGCCTTGGGCTGCAAGGTTATGGATGATCTGGTAGATCTCGGCCTTGGCGCCGATATCGATGCCGCGCGTGGGTTCGTCCAGTAGCAGCACTTTCATCGGCATCGAAAGCCAGCGCCCCAAAATGGCCTTCTGCTGGTTGCCGCCGGACAGGTACATGATCTTCTGCGCCGCGTTTGGCGTTTTGACTTTCATGGCCTTGATTTGCCGGTCGGCGTTGCCCTTTTCCCAGCGCTCGCGCAACAGCCAGCCAAAGGCCGAATGCGCACCACGGGCACTGATATTGATGTTCTCGGCCACGCTGGACAGCGGAATGATGCCTTCCTTCTTGCGGTCTTCCGGGCACAGCAGCACCCCGGCGGCGATGGCGTCGCGGGGTGAACGCAATTGCAGGGTTTCACCGCACAATTGCAGGCTGCCGGCGCTGGCACGTTCCAGGCCGCTGATCAGCCGAAATAGCTCAGTACGCCCTGCCCCCACCAAGCCGAACAGGCCGAGGATTTCGCCCTTGTGCACATCGAAGCTGATGGGCTCACGCAGGCCGGGGCCGAGAAGACCGTCAACCTTGAGCGCCACCTCGCCGTGCTCACGCGGCCGATAGTCGTAGATGTCCTGGATATCGCGGCCGACCATGCAGGTCACCAACTGGTCGTGGGTGAGCGCGTTCATGTCGTCAAAGGTGCGCACGTAACGGCCGTCCTTGAACACCGTGACTGCATTGCAGATGCGGAACACCTCTTCCATGCGGTGCGAGACATAGAGCACCACTTTGCCCTCGTCCCGCAGGCGCGCAATGATCGCCATCAAGCGGTCGATCTCCCGCGCCGACAGGCTGCTGGTGGGCTCGTCGAAGGCGATCACATGGGCACCACGGGACAGCGCCTTGGCGATTTCCACCAGTTGGCGCTGGCCCAGGGACAGGCGACCGAGCTTTTCAGCCGGGTCGATTTCATCCGCCAGCCCCTTGAGGCACGCCAGGGCCTGCTTGCGCAGCAGCCCCCGGTTGACCACGCCAAAGCGCGACGGCAAATGCCCGAGGAACAGGTTTTCGGCCACGCTCATTTCCGGCACCAAATGCAGCTCTTGGTGAATCACCGCCACGCCGCTGGCAATGCTGTCGGCAGCGCATTTGAAGGCCATGACCTGCTCGCCGATCTGCAACGAGCCACTGCTGGGAATGTAGGCGCCGCCGAGGATTTTCAGCAGCGTCGACTTGCCCGCACCGTTCTCGCCCATCAGAGCGTGCACCTGCCCGGGGTGGGCGCTGAAGCTGATGCCATCCAGCGCCTTGACTCCGGGAAAGGTCTTGCCGATGCCGTCAAACCGCAAGGCCGCAGCGGTCATTGCCACAGCCCGATCTTGGTCAGTTCTTCCTTGAAGTTGGCGCGGGTGATCAGGGTCACTTCGTCCATGGCGGTGTACTTGGCCGGCTCAGTGCCTTTGGTGACCCACTCGTACATCATCAGGGCGGTGTTGTAGCCCTCGATGTGCGGGCTTGGCAGCATCGAGCCGAAGAAGCCGCTGTCAGGTTTTTTCAGTTCGCCGATGGCGTCGGTGCCATTGATGCCGATACCGATCACATTGGCGGCCTTGAAGCCGGCACTTTCGGTGGCGCGCACGCCGCCCAGCACGGTGTTGTCGTTCATGCCGCCGATGATCAGGTTCTTCGCGCCGCTAGGCAGCTTGACCAAGGCCGAGTTGGTGGCGTCCATGCTGCCCGGTACATCGAGGGTCTTGGCGGCGGTGAAGAGGATGTGGTCCTTGGGCATACCGGCTTCTTCCAGGGATTTGACCGAACCGTCGGTGCGCTTCTTGCCGGTGTCGAGTTCGTTGAAGGTGTTGATCACCGCGTAGGTGTCCTTCCAGTCCCAGCCGCGTTTTTTCGCTTCGGCAGCCATGGCGGCGCCTTGTTTTTGGCCCACTTCGAAGGCGGCCATGCCCAGGTACGGCACGTCTTCCATGAAGTTGCCCTTGGCGTCGACGAAACGGTCGTCCACGGCAATCACTTTAAGGCCGTTGGCCTTGGCCTTGGCGACGATGGCCGGGCCCAGGGACACATCCGGCGGGCAGATCACAAAACCCTTGGCGCCGTTGGCGGCCAGGCTGTCGATGGCCGAGAGGGTTTTTTCGCCATCGGGCACGGCGATCTTGATCACGGTAAAACCGTGTTCCTTGCCGGCTTTTTCGGCAAAGGCCCACTCGGTCTGGAACCACGGCTCCTCGGCCTGCTTGACCAAAAAGCCGATCTTCACTTCTTCGGCGGCCAGCAACAGCCCGCTCAGGCTCATGGCCGAGACCGCCACAGCGGCGCAGGCCAGGGAACGCAAACCACGACGACGATTCATAGGGTGACTCCTTGTTGTTGTTTTTAAATAGAACCATAGAAACGAGCGTGGCGAGGGAGCTTGCTCCCGCTGGACTGCGCAGCAGGCCCAAGCTTTTTTTGGGGGTGCTTCGCACCCCAGCGGGAGCAAGCTCCCTCGCCACAATTGAAGCCCGTTCGTTATCCGGCGAAGCGAGTGCAGCGTGTTCCGGGTACGTCCACTTCAATCGACAGCACGGCACCGTCCAATGGGTGATCCAAAGGGCTGGCCGCGCTAGTGATGTAAAGGGTGGTGAGGTTGGAGCCACCGAACACACAACTGGTGGGGCGGCTGACAGGCAGTTCGACAATGCGATCGACGCTGCCATCCGGGGCGATGCGCAGCAGGCAGCTGCCATCCCACCGGGCGTTCCAGATATAGCCTTCAACGTCCATCGCCGAACCATCAGGCCCACCGCGCTCATGAGGGCCAAACCATGGGTGGGCAGGGTCGAGTTGGCCGTCCGGTCGGATGGCAAACCGGTACAACGTGCCGTCCATGCTGTCGCCAAAATGCACATGGCTTGCGTCGTCATTCCACAGCAAGGTGTTGGGAATGCCCAAACCGCTGAGCAACGGCGTGACCTGCCCCTCGGCATCGATGCGAAACAGGCCACCGGAACGCCGGGTGATCGGCAAGTCTTCGCCCTGCTCGCCAATATTGTTCTGCATGGTGCCCAGCCACAGGCGGCCCTGGGCATCGCAGCGGGCTTCGTTGCCACGGTTGCCCGGTTGAGGGTCGGCCACGCACAACAGCGTAAGGGCCTCGGTGACCAGGTCCAGCCGATACACGCCGCTGCTCAAGGTCACCAAGGCATCGCCGCTTTCACACGGAATAAAGGCCGAGACATGCTCGGGCAACTGCCATACATGCAACTGCCCGCCCATCAGGCGCAGCGCCTGTTTACCGGCGATATTGACCCAGTACAGCGCCTGGGTCGGCCCATCCCAAAACGGCCCTTCACCCAATTGCGCACGGTGCGGGGTAACGGCGATACACGACATGATGCCTCCTGGATTTTTATTGTTCTCAGGCCTGCGTTTTACAGCGGGTCGCGTGTGGGCGTGCCATCCACCAGGCGTTGGATACGCAACGGGTTGGCGTTTTTCAACGCGTCGGGCAGCAGGCTGTCCGGGTAGTTCTGGTAGCACACGGGGCGCAGGAAACGGTCGATGGCCAAGGTGCCGACCGAGGTGCCACGGGCATCCGAGGTTGCAGGATACGGGCCGCCGTGCACCATCGAATCGCAGACCTCGACGCCCGTCGGGTAGCCGTTGAGCAGGATGCGCCCGACTTTCTGTTCCAGCAGCGGCGTGAGCTCGGCGAACTGTTGCAGGTCGACCGGCTCGCCAATGATCGTCGCCGTGAGTTGACCGTGCAGGCCATGCAAGGCCGCACTGAGTTGGGCCTGGTCGGCGACTTCGACGAATACCGTGGTGGGGCCGAAGACTTCTTCTTGCAGCACTTCATCGCCATCGATCAGCAGGCGTACATCGGCCTTGAACAGCTGTGGCTGCGCCTGATTGCCGGTTTGTTTGCTGCCCGCCAGATGCTCAATGCCTGGGTGCGCCAGGAGTTTTTCCAGACCCTTGCCGTAGCTACCCAAGGTGCCGGCGTTGAGCATGGTTTGTGCCGGTTGATCGCCGATCAATTGCGCCACTTGTTGGGTGAACGCGGTAAAGGCCGGGGATGCGATGCCAATGACCAGGCCAGGGTTGGTGCAGAACTGGCCGCAGCCTTGCACCACCGAGGCGGTGAGGTCGCGGGCGATGCTGTCGGCGCGTGCGTTCAAGGCTTGGGGCAGCACGATCACCGGGTTGATGCTCGACATCTCGGCAAACACCGGGATCGGCTGCGGGCGCGCAGCTGCCATGTCGCACAAGGCCCGACCGCCCTTGAGCGAACCGGTAAAACCCACCGCCTGGATCGCCGGGTGCTTGACCAACGCCTCGCCCACGCCGCCGCCGAAGATCATGTTGAACACACCGGCAGGCATCTCGGTGGCGACTGCCGCACGGATGATTGCATCGGCCACCTGTTCGGCCGTCGCCATGTGCCCGCTGTGGGCCTTGAACACCACTGGGCAGCCTGCCGCCAAGGCAGCGGCGGTGTCACCGCCCGCCGTGGAGAATGCCAACGGAAAATTGCTTGCCCCGAACACCGCCACCGGGCCCAGGCCGATGCGGTATTGGCGCAGATCCGGGCGCGGCAGCGGTTGACGCTCTGGTAGCGCTTGGTCGATACGGGCGCCGTAGAAATCACCGCGACGCAGCACGCTGGCAAACAGGCGCATCTGGCCGCTGGTGCGGCCGCGTTCGCCTTTGATGCGTGCAGCGGGCAACGCGGTTTCGCGGCACACCAGTTCGACAAAGTCATCGCCCAGCGCGTCCAGCTCATCGGCCACCGCATCGAGGAACTGCGCACGCCGCGCCGCGCTCAGTGCACGATACGCAGGATAGGCCTTCGCCGCAGCCTGGGCGGCGGCATCGACTTCCTGCGGGGTAGCCTGGTAGAAGGCGTGGGGCAAGGCTTCGCCGGTGCTGGCATCGACGCTTTGCAGCGTGACGCTGCCGTTGGCGCTGCGCTGGCCGCCGATGTAGTTGTGGCCGAGAAACTGGGTCATGAAGGTCTCCTTAAAGGGTGATGACGTGGCCGGGTTCAAACGCCGCGTCGCTGCTGCCGACCGGGTTGACCAGCGGCGCGCCGAACTCGGCCTGGCTGATCTCGAACACATCTCCCGGCTGGGTACGTATACCGTCGGCGAATGACAGGGTGGCGGTGCCGAAGAAGTGGATATGCACATCGCCAGGCTTTAGGAACTGGCGGTATTTGAAATGGTGGTATTCGAGGTTTTCCAGGCTGTGGCACATGTTGGCTTCGCCGCTGAGGAATTCGTTTTCCCAGATGACCTTGCCGTCGCGCAGGATACGGCTGGTGCCCTGTAGGTTCTGCGGCAATTCGCCCACCCGTAGCTCCGGGCCATAACTGCAACTGCGCAGTTTGGAATGGGCCAGGTACAGGTAGTTCTTGCGTTCCATGACGTGGTCGGAGAATTCGTTGCCTACCGCAAAGCCCACGCGATACGGCTTGCAGTCGGGACCGATGACGTAGAGGCCGCCGATCTCTGGCTCTTCACCGGCGTCGTCGGCAAACGGTGGCACCGGGAAGGCTTCACCGGGGCGCACCACGATGCTGCCGTCACCCTTGTAGAACCATTCCGGTTGCACCCCCGCCTCGCCCGCTGCGGGTTTGCCGCCTTCTAAGCCCCATTTGAAAATACGCATGGTGTCGGTGAGTGCGGTGTCGTCACCGGCCTGGTGCATTTTGTCGCGGGCCGCGGCGCTGCCCAGATGGGTCAGGCCAGTGCCGGTGACCAGCATATGGGCCGGATCGGGGTGATCCAGGGGCGGCAGGATTTTGAGCTCGGCCAGCAATGCAGCGTAGTCGTGGCTGGCGCCAAGGCCCTGGCTATTGACCTGTTGCGCCAGGCCCACTCCTGCATCGATGGCGGCCAAGGCCAATTCGCGCACGCTACGGGCGCTGTTCACTTCCAGCAGCCTGACGCCTTCCACCACGCCGACCCGACGCTCACCGTTACTCAACTCGAACTGGACTAACCGCATGTTTTTCCTCCCGAAAATCGGCGCAGGGGCGATCTTCGCCTGTTGTTTTTATAGAGATTGGAAACGACTATATAGTAGTACTATTTACTAAACAACCATTCAGATACGCTCACTATTAGCGTCAAAAAGGAGATAGAAAACAATATAGTCGTACAATATAGAGAGTATTCGTTGAGTCTAAGCCTACGCCGTTCCCACTAATTGGGATGTTATGATGCCGCCCATTCAAACCAGAGCCTTCTCCCGTTATGGATCAGCAGCCGCCCAAGCCGCGCAAAAGCATGCACGCCCAAATCGTTCAAGACTTGGGCATGGCCATCGTTTCCGGTCGCTTCAAACCTGAAGAACGGCTGCCCATGGAGGCCACGCTGTGCGAGGAATACAAGGTCAGCCGCTCGGTGTTGCGTGAGGCCACCCGCGTGCTGAGCGCCAAGGGCCTGGTGTATTCCAAGCCACGGGTGGGCGCGGTGGTGCGGCCTCGTTTGAAATGGCACTTGCTCGACCCGGACGTGCTGTCCTGGTTGATGCAGTCCACGCCCCACAGTGAGTTCTTCAACACCCTGGCCGGTGTGCGGCGCATCCTGGAGCCGGAAATCGCCGCCATGGCCGCGACCACCGCCACCGATGAAGACATCGCCACCATCGAACAGGCCTACCAGGGCATGGAAACCGCAACGACCCACGAGCAGTTGCTGCAGGCCGACCTGGACTTCCACCGCGCCATCGCCGATGCCACCCGCAATGACCTGCTGGCCTATATGTGCAACATGCTGTCGTTGCCGCTGCGCGAATCCATCAACATCACCAACCGCCGCCCGGATATCCAGGGCCTGAGCCTGCCCCGGCACAAGGCGATCCTTACCGCGATCCAGAACCGCGATGCACTGGGTGCGCGGCATGCGTCGCTGGTGCAATTGGATGACACGCGGGTGGCGCTGGATACGGTGATGAATGTGCTCACGCCGCTCTAAGACAGGTACGAACGCCCGAGAACCCTCAGGCTTAAATAAATCCAAATGTGGGAGCGGGCTTGCTCGCGTATGCGGTGTATCAGACACACATAAAGTGACTGAAACTCCGCCTTCGCGAGCAAGCCCGCTCCCACATTTTTGACCGAGTATGACGCTGGTTCAGTGCAAACCGTAGGAATACACCTGGGTGTCATCACCGCTGTGTTGCTTGCTCCAGAACACCCGGTCGCTTGCAGCCTCAAACCCGCGCACGCCCCTGTAGCCGTCAACCGCCAAACGCTTCCACGACTGCCCCCAATCCATGGAATAGAACACCGCATCAGCGCAGATGCTTGCCTCGCCCCACCAATACAACCAGCGCGGCGGGCGGTGATCGCTGTAGGTGCTGATCAGTAGGCTGTTGCGCCCCACCCACAGCTCGCGCGCTTGGGTATCCGCGGGCAGTGGCGAGAATACGCTGGGCACCTCGCCCAGGGGCTTCCACGCCAGGCTGGTGGTGTTCAACTCGGCGACCACCGCCCGCCCGTGCTGCCCTTGGTCGATCAAGCCAATCACGCGTCCGGCACCGTTATCCGACAGCGCGGAGATATACAGGCCATTTTCCCGCTGAATGTTTTCCACCTGCCATTTGCCCGCCGTGCGTTGCAGCTGCACGCGGGTGGTGACGCTGATTGCCAGGTTGTCGCTCTTGCCATCGGGATGGCTGGCCCAGAAACGCTGGGACACCCAGATAAAGGCGCGCTCCGGGCTGACTTGCAGAACATGCGTGAGTTGGTCGACTGAGTCGTGCCACTCCTTGATATCCGGGCGCTTGCTGCGCACGTAGTCGGCCGGCACTGCCAGCGGTTGCGACACCGTAATCGGCAAGCTGTGGGCGCCGCCATCGGCGGAGTAATACACGCCGGACTGCGCGTCTTCATCCTCGGCCCAGCGCCAGGCCCACACCTCGTGCTTGCCGTAGAAGTACGTTGAGATATTCGTCGCCGCATCGTTTACGTCGGGAAAAAAACCAGCGTTCAGCCAGGCCCAGCTTTTGCCCTGGTCGTCGCTGCTGAACACGACGGTCTGGCCGCCTGCATCGTTGGGCCGCTCAAAGTCAGTCAACAGAAAAACCTTTGCGCCGTCCGCGCTCGTCACCAGGCAGGCCGAACCACTGACCTGGGCCACCGGTTTGAACACGCCATTAGCGTCCAGACGCGCGACAACCGTGGTTTGCGGATCTCGCGGTGGCTCACCGGCAAGCAACCCATTGAGATCAACCCGCTCGGCCGCAGGCTCCAATTGTTCGTATTCATTTTCCACACGCCCCACCAGCCACGTTCCTTGGGCGGTCACCACCAGCCCGGTGCAATCCTGGCTGATCGCCCGAGGCCGCACGCCTTGCAGCGTACCGACGGCTTGTTGATCGGGGCTGGCGCCGCCGATTTCCAACTTGGCGCTGAGGATGATCCAGATGTACCAGAGGGCAAGGCCGGCCAGCAGCGCCACAAGCACGCGGGCGATCAGGGTTGAACGAGGCATGAGATGTCCATATCCGGGGAAATGGGCATGCTTTTCTCATCTATCGGGGGCAGGCGTAAATGCTTATTGGAGGGCAAATGTCAGGGGTGTGACGCGGCTTGCAATTGGCTGCAAGCCGCGCTGGGTTTTACAGGGTATAGGCGATACCGACCTGGACGGTGCGGGGGGCACCTGGGTAGGCGTAGAAGTTGCCGAACGCGCCCTCTTCGAAGTCACGGTTGAACAGGTTTTTCACGTCGAGGTTGAGGCGTACCTTGTCGTTGACCTTGTAGTAGCTGAGCAGGTCGACGACGGTGTAGCCGTCCATGGTAAACGCGGTGTTGGACGTCTGGCCGACACGTTCATCGACATATTTGGTGCCTGCGCCAAGGCCCAGGCCTTTGAGGGTGCCATCTTGGAACTCGTACACGTTCAACAAGCTGAAGCTGTTGCGCGGGATGTTGGCCAGGTGTGAACCGACGCGAATCGTGTTGTCCTTGGTGACCTTGGCATCTACGTAGGCATAACCGCCGATGACACGCCACTCAGGCGTCAGGTTGCCCGCCACGTTCAAGTCAAAACCACGGCTACGTACCTCGCCTGCTGCGACCTTGTAGTTCGAGTCCGCAGGGTCGGTGGTGAGCACGTTTTTCTTGTCGATCTGATAGATCGCGGCGTCAACACTCAACTGGCGATCAAAGCCTTCCCATTTGACGCCCATCTCATAGGACTTGCCCTTCTCCGGGTCGAACCCACCACCCTGAAGGCTAGCGCCTGTGTTGGGCTTGAACGAACGCGCAGCGTCGGCATAGACCGCGACCGTGTCGGTAAGGTCATAGGTCACCCCCACGCGCGGAGTGACGGCGTTATCGCTGGCGCTCCACGGTTTAACGCCCGTCACGTAGCTTTTGTAGTCATGCTCAAACCGCTCGAAACGCGCACCGGCCAACACTTTCAGGCGCTCAGTCAGGGCAACCTGGTCCTGGACAAACGCGGAGTAGGTTTTCAGGTTTTCGGTGTCGTGGGTTGGCGTGCTGGTCAGTGCAGGACGCGGCTTGCCGTAGACCGGGTTGAAAATATCGCTGGTGTAGGCGGCGCTGGAGCGCTGGATGATCGACTTGTAGTCGTAGTCTTCAAACTCCACGCCGGTGAGCAAGGTGTGCTCAAACCCGCCCGTCGAAAAATGCCCAGTGAGGTTCAGCTGCGTGTCTTTGTCGGTCCACTCCAGCTTGCGGTAGTTGAAGTTGCGGTTGAGGGTGTGGCCGTCGGCGGCCAGGCTATTGGCTTCGATACCATTGCCCTGCAAGGTGCCGTCCAGGTACTGGAAGCCACCGCCCAAGGTCCAGTTGTCGTTGAGCAGATGCTCGAAGCGCAACTGGGCCACGCTGTTGTCGTTATGCAGCTTGCCCGCATCTTTGTCGCCCCAGAACGTATCGCGTGACGCAGTGCCTTTTTGAGTGGCAAACCGCGTGAGACCACGATCCAGCGGGTGGTTGTTGCGCATGAAGTCGCCTTCGAAGATCACCTTGGTGGCGTCGGTGGCCTGCCAAGTGATCACCGGAGTGATGCCGTAACGCTCGGTTTCCACATGATCACGGAAAGTCTCACCCCCCTCGCCCACCACGTTCAGGCGATAGGCCAGGCGGCCTTCCTCATCCAGCGGCCCGGAGGCATCCAGGGTGCCGCGCTTCATGCCCTGGTCATTCAACTGGCTGCCCAGGGTCACGGTGCGCTCAGGCAGCGGTTGCTTGGAGACCACGTTGAACGTACCGCCAGGATCGCCCCGACCGTAGAGCATGGTGGCCGGGCCACGCAGCACTTCGAGGCGCTCGATGGTGTTGGCGTCCGGCATGTTCGGGTAGCCACGGTTGATGGGGAACCCGTTGCGGTAGAACTCACCGGTGGTGAAGCCACGCACGGTGAAGGTGGTGAGGCCCTGCCCGCCAAAGTTGTTGGCACGGCCAACGCCGCCGGCGTAATCCAGGGCGTCCTGCAAGCGGGTGGCGCCGATATCTTCGACGGCGTCCTTGGTCACGACGCTGATGGACTGCGGGGTTTCATGGATGGAGGTGTCGGTGCGCGTCGCACTGGCTGAACGTGTAGCGCGGTAGCCCTGGACCGGGCCTTGGGCCGTCTCGTAGTCGGCGGTGCCGGTAATACTGGTGGCTTGCAACTCAAGCGCGGCTTTTTCGACCGGCTCGACTTCTGCCCAACTCAAAGGGGAAAACGCCTGAAGCACACAAATGGAAACCAGGGTACGACGCATGAATGATGAACCTAGTGAATGAGCCAGATGGGGCGGCATACCTGCCAGATTTTCGCGGCGCGATGGTATACCAAGATATCGACGATTGATATCTATTCTCATTCACTATTTTTTGGGTAACAGCTTTGTATCAAGAGCAATGCAAGGCAAATGTGGGAGGGGGCTTGCTCCCGATGAGGGTGTATCAGCAACAGATGAGCTGTCTGACACACCGCCATCGGGGGCAAGCCCCCTCCCACATTGGTTACTCATACATCGTTAGTCGGTTTGCTTATTCCCAATCAGCGATAGCGCTCCAACCAATGCGCATACGGCGCAGGCAAGGTCCAGGACGCCTTCTCAACCCCCAACTCCTTCGCCGCAAAGTACGCCCAATGCGGGTCAGCCAAATGCGCACGTCCCACCGACACCAAGTCCAAGTGCCCCGCCTGCAACGCACCCTCAGCCAACTGCGGCGTGCCAAACCCCCAAGCCGAAGTCACCGGGATACCGGCTTCGCGGCGCACGCGTTCGGCAATCGGCCCCATGAAGGCCGGGCCCCACGGGATGTTGGTGTCAGGGATGGTGAAGCCCACGCTGACGCTCAGCAGGTCCAGGCCGCCAGCCTTGAAACGACGGGCCAGTTCGATGGATTCGACGAGGGTCTGCTCGTCGCGGCCGTCGTATTCGAGCACGCCGAAACGCGCGGTGAGCGGCAGGTTTTCCGGCCAGACTTCACGCACGGCCGCCAGGGTTTCCAGCAGGAAACGGGAGCGGTTGTCGAAGCTGCCGCCGTAGGCGTCGGTGCGCTGGTTGGAGTGTTCGGAGAAGAAACTCTGGCCCAGGTAGCCGTGGGCGAAGTGCAGTTCGATCCACTCAAAGCCCGCGTCACGGGCACGGCGTGCGGCGTCGACGAAGTTCTGTTTGACGCGTTCGATATCGGCCAGGGTCATGGCGCGGGGCACTTGCGGCAGGTTGGCACCAAAGGCGATGGCTGACGGCGCGATGGTTTCCCAGCGGCGGGCATCGGAAGCGGCCATGTGGTCGTCACCTTCCCACGGGCGGTTGGCGCTGGCTTTGCGACCGGCGTGGGCAATCTGGATACCCGGCACGGAACCTGCTGCCTTGATGGCCTTGACCATCGGCACGAAGGCTTCGGCGTGTGCATCGCTCCAGATACCGGTGCAACCTGGGGTAATCCGGCCTTCAGGCGCAACCGCTGTGGCCTCGACCACCACCAGCCCTGCCCCGCCACGGGCCATGCCGGCCAGGTGCACGTGGTGCCAATCGTTGGGCATGCCGTCATCGGCCATGTACTGGCACATCGGCGGAATAGCGATGCGATTGCGCAGGGTGACGTCTTTGAGTGTGAACGGTTCGAACAATGCGGCCATGGTGAACTCCAGCAAGTGTGTGAATGTTTCGATAGTTCGATAGTAGTCGAACTATAGCCTTAAGCGAAACCCCCCGTTATCATGCGACCCATGCGAGCCTTCAAACATCCTCCCCTTCAAGACCTGACCCTCGAACGCGTGCTCTACGCCCTGAGCGACCCGGTGCGCCTGGAAATCGTGCGCTGTCTGGCCAGTGTGCCCGAGGCCACCTGTGGCGAACTGGACGGCGGGCGGCCCAAGTCCAGTATGTCTCACCACTTCCGTGTATTGCGTGATGCTGGCCTGGTGCAAACCCGCAGTGTAGGCACCACCCACATGAACGCGTTGCGGGCAGAAGACCTTGAAGACCGCTTTCCCGGCCTGCTGGCGAGCATCTTGGCCCAACATTAAGTTTCGCTTCAGCTAACCGGCGAACCTTTCCCCGCTAACCCGCGTCCGAGCTAAGGCATTGTTGCTTACCGCTCGCCGCGAGGTCCTCGTTTGAAAGCCGCCATCGTCAAAAAATACCGCCTGATCATCAAGACCATGGGCTACGTAGGCTGGGCCCTGTTCTGGCTATTGTTGTGGGATATCGCCGTTACGGTGGATTTCATGCTGTTTCTCAACGCCAAGCTCAATCTGCCGCTGATGCCCCTGACCCTGCTGGGTTCGGCCCTGATTGTGCTCATCAGTTTCCGTAACAGCAGCGCCTATAACCGCTGGTGGGAAGCGCGCACGCTGTGGGGTGCGATGGTCAACAACTCCCGCAGTTTTGCGCGCCAGGTGCTGACCTTGCTCGATGACCCCGGCCACGACGTGAACCCGGTCAAGGCCACCCTACTGCGCCGTCATGTCGCTTATGTGAATTGCCTGGCCGCGCACCTCAAAGGCCAGCCGTGCCCCGACGAGGTGCGTGCGTTTATCCCCGCCGATGAATTCGCCCGCAGCGGCGCCACCAATAACTTTGCCAACGATATCCTCACCGGCTCCGCCGCGCTGCTGGCCAAGGAATACAAGGTAGGCCACCTGGACAGCATTCGCCTTGCGCGGTTGGAGTCGACCCTGGTGGATTTGTCCAACGCCCAAGGCGGCATGGAACGTATCGCCAACACCCCACTGCCCTACCCCTACGTGTACTTCCCACGGCTGTTTATCTCGCTGTTCTGCCTGATCGTGCCGGTGGGCCTGGTGGAATCCCTGGGCTGGTTCACCCCGCTGGCGTCCACCGTGGTGGGCTTTATGCTGCTGGCCATCGAACGCATCGGCACCGATTTGCAAAGCCCGTTCCGCGCCAGCGAGCACCAGATCCAGATGGAAACTATCTGCGAAACCATCGAGAAAAACCTGCAATCGATGCAACGGGATGCGCTGGGTGGCGAGCGCATCGGTTAAACCTTCTCCCCGGCCTCAAGTGCGTGACCCCGCAGTCGATATAGCGGGGGTACGCATGCACTTCACCCTTTCATAACAACGCATGCGACGCCCACCGCTACTGTTTCTGCCTTGCCAAAACTATAAATACCCGCAGGAGAAATCATGAACATCAAGCAAAAGCTGACCTGGGCGTTTGCGGCCATCGCGTGCGTGCCCGTTATCCTGGTGGCCGTGTTGGTCGTACTGAACCTGCGTGACGCAGCCCTGGCCAACTTCCTCGACAGCAGCGGCCGCGAGATCCGCCAGATCGACAATGGCATGAAGCAATTCTTCGACGGCATCAGCCAGAACGTCGAATTTGTAGCCAAGGACCCGCGCATCCTCGCGGCCAAGGACCTCAAGAACTACGCCGGCGCCGACGCCGCGCAAATCCCCCTGACCCAAACGAATAAAGAGCTGCTGGCGATCTTCGACCAGTTCGCCAAAAGCCACCCCAGCACCGCCTACCTGTCCCTGGGCCTTGCCGACGGCGGCTACGCCAGCTACCCCGACGACACCAAGCTGAACAACTACGACCCACGCGTACGCCCCTGGTACAAGGCCGCCATCGCCGCGCCAGGCACCACCGTGCGCACAGGCGCCTACTACTGGGCGCCGGATGACGTGGTGCTGATCGGCACCGTGCACACCGTGGCCGATGCCACCGGCAACATCCTCGGTGTGGTCGGCCTGGACGTGTCCCTCAAGCAGCTCACTGAGCTGGTGCGCAACATCAAGCTGGGCGACAGCGGCTACCTGATGCTGGTAGAAGCCAACGGCAACGTGCTGGTCGACCCCAGCGACGCCAAGCACAACTTCAAGCCCCTGGCCGACCTGGGTCCCAACTATGCCGAGCTGGCCAAGCGCGGCGACGGCGTAACCCAAATCGACATCGACGGCGTGGCCTACATGGCCAACGTGGTCAGCTCCAAAGATTTGGGCTGGCGCTTTATCGGCCTGATCAAGCGCGACGAAGTGCTGGCCGGCGCCACCAGCCTCACGTGGCTGATCGCCGCGATTGCCGCCGCATTGGCGGTGGTATTCGCGATTGTCGGCGCCAGTTTCGCCAGCGTGATCGTCCGCCCGATCCGTGGTGTGGCCGACGGCCTGCAAGAGATTGCCGAAGGTGAAGGCGACCTGACCCGCCAGCTCAAGGTGCAAGGCAAGGACGAAACCGCCAGCCTGGCGGGTTGGTTCAACCAGTTCCTGAGCATGATCGCCCAGTTGGTGCAGCGCATCGGCAACGCCTCCTCCGACCTGCAAACCGCCGCCGCCGATACCAGCGAAGTGGCCAACAACATGAACCAGGCCGCCGGTCGCCAGCGCGAAGCCGTGGAGCTGGTGAGCACCGCATTCAACGAAATGGTCGCCACCGCCAACGAAGTCGCCCGCTCTTGCAGTGCTGCCGCCACCAGTGCAGATGAAGGCTACCGCGATGTCCACGACGGTCAGCAGCACATCGGCGAAGCCACCGGCAGCGTGCTCAAGCTCAGCGAAGACCTGCAAAAGTCGACCCAGACCATGCAGCTGTTGGAGCAGGACAGCCAGAACATCAACACCATTCTCGACACCATCCGCTCGATTGCCGAGCAAACCAACCTGTTGGCGCTTAACGCGGCGATTGAAGCTGCGCGCGCCGGTGACCAGGGCCGAGGCTTTGCGGTCGTCGCCGACGAAGTACGCGCCCTGGCCCGCCGCACCGCTGACTCCACCGGCGAAATCGACAGCCTGCTAGGCAACCTGGCCCGCCGCACTCAGGAAGTCACCCAACAGATGCAAGGCAGCCTGCTGGTGTCCCACACCAGTGTGGAACGCATCCAGCAGGCCCGCGACAGCTTCGACAAGATCCGTGGCTCGGTGGACTCGATCCGCGACCAGAACACCCAGATCGCCACCGCCGCCGAAGAGCAGCACCAGGTGGCCGAAGAGATCAACCGCCACATCGCACAGATCCATGCCGATGCGCAGTTGGTGGAAGGGTTTGCGCATTCGGCACAGACCGGGTCAGGCCGGCTTACGGATATCTCCGGTCAGCTCAAGGGGTTGGTGGGGCGGTTCAAGTTCTAGGCCGTTTCACACGGCGTTCGCCTGCAAGGGGGCAGGCGAACACCGCATGTATTCGCTACTATGTGCGGCAGTTTCCCGACATTAGCCACACCGCCCCGGAGCCTCAATGCCCACCCCCAAGGACACCGCCCCCGACAGCAGCGCCCCAATGATCCCCGAGCAGCGTCGCGAGCAAATCCTGCGGCAACTGCGCAAGCATCAGGTGATGAGCGTGCACCAGTTGATGGAGATGTTCGACTGCTCGCACATGACCGTGCGTCGCGATATCGCGCTGCTGGAACAGGAAGGCCTGGCCTATTCGGTCACCGGTGGCGTGCGCATCGCCAGCCAGTTGCACAGCGAGCCGAGCCATCAGTCCAAGGCCGTGGTGGAACTGCCGCAAAAGCAAGCCATGGCCCGCCTGGCATCGCGCTTGCTGCATGCGGACATGACGGTATATTTGGACGCCGGCACCAGCACCCTGGAGATCGTGCCGTATATCAAGGCACTGTCGGGCATGACCGTGGTGACCAACGACTTCGGGATCGTGCAGGCGTTGATGGATGCACAGCAGGTGACGGTGATTCACACCGGCGGCCAGCTGGACCATGACAACCACTCTTCGGTCGGCGGGCTGGCGGTGGCGACCTTGCGCCAGATCGTCACCGATATTGCGTTTGTGTCCACCAGCTCCTGGGACTTGCACCGCGGCATCACCACGCCTTCGGCGTTGAAGGTGGAGGTCAAGCAAGTGGCGATGCAATCGGCGTCCCAGGTGGTGTTGGTGGCGAGCAGCTCCAAGTACGGCACGTTCAGCATGTACCGCATTGCCGGGCTGGAACCGTTCGACGTGATCATCAGCGACGACGGCCTGGCCCCGGCAGCGGCGGATGGGATTCGTAAGCGGGGGATTGAGTTGATGTTGCCTGGGGATCAGTTGCCAGCCTGATCTTCCCTTTGAAATGCAATCAACTGTGGGAGGGGGCTTGCTCCCGATGACAGTGGTTCAGTCAACACATGCAGTGACTGACACACTGTCATCGGGAGCAAGCCCCCTCCCACATTTTGAACTGCGCTCGGCTCGGTTACCGGGTCGCCTTCCAGTCACGCAGCCATTGCAAGCCGGTGGAGGTGTCACCCTTCGGCCGATACTCGCAACCCACCCAACCGGTGTAGCCCAACTGGTCCATCAGGTCGAACAGATAGCCGTAATTCAGCTCGCCNGCCTTCCAGTCACGCAGCCATTGCAAGCCGGTGGAGGTGTCACCCTTCGGCCGATACTCGCAACCCACCCAACCGGTGTAGCCCAACTGGTCCATCAGGTCGAACAGATAGCCGTAATTCAGCTCGCCCAAATCCGGCTCATGCCGATCCGGCACACCAGCAATCTGTATATGCCCAATCCCCGCGAAATCCCGGCGCAACTTGGTCGCCACATCACCTTCGACAATCTGGCAGTGGTAGCAATCGAACTGCACCTTGAGGTTGCTCGCGCCCACTTCACGGCAGATCGCCTGGGCCTGGTCCTGGCGATTGAGGAAGAACCCCGGCATGTCGCGGGTGTTGATCGGCTCCAACAACACCGTGACGCCCACCCTGGCCGCCGCCGCGCTGGCATAGGCGAGGTTTTCCAGGTACACGGCATGGTGTCGCTGGCGCAGGGATTCGGAGGGCAGCAGGCCGGCCATCACATGCACGCGGTCGTTGCCCAGCACGGCGGCGTATTCCAGCGCCCGGTCGAAGCCGATGCGAAACTCGGCCTCGCGCCCCGGTAAAGTGGCAATGCCCCGCTCCCCCGCCGCCCAGTCACCCGGAGGCGCGTTGAACAGCGCCTGCACCAGGCCGTTATCACTCAGGCGCTGCTTGAGGTCAGCCGCGCTGTAGTCGTAGGGGAACAGGTATTCCACCGCGTCAAAACCATCGGCCTTCGCCGCGGCGAAGCGATCAAGAAAGTCGTGTTGCGGGTACAGCATGCTCAGGTTGGCAGCGAAACGAGGCATAAAAACTCCCGGGAGTCAGACAAAAGGCCAGATCAGCAGGGTAATCAAGAAACCCAAGGTGCCGAGCAAGGTGGTGATCACGGTCCAGGTGCGCAGGCCGTCCGCCACATTAAGCCCGGCCAGCTTGGTGAAGATCCAGTAGCCGGCATCGTTGATATGGGACATCGCCAAGCCGCCACCGCCCATGGCCAGGCACAGCAGCGCCAGGTGGTTGGGGGTGAGGTTCAGCGTAACGATCAACGGGCTGATGATCCCCGCCGTGGTCACCAGCGCAACGGTGGTAGAACCCTGCACGGCACGCAACAGCATGGTTAACAGGAAGCCCAGGGCCAGCACCGGCAGGCCGGTGGTGCGCAGCATGTCGGAGACTACCGCGCCAATGCCGGTGTCTACCAGCACCTTGCCGAACACCCCGCCGGCGCCGGCGATCAGGATCACCATGGCCACACCTGGCAAGGCCGAGCCAATCACGTCCGAGACCTGGCTGCGGCTCCAGCCACGGCGCGAACCCAGCAGCCAGGCACACAGCAAGGTGTCGATCAGCAACGCCACCAGCGGCGCGCCGAGTACCGTCATCACCCCACGCAAGGTGGACTCCACCGGCAACAATGAGGTGGCCAATGTGCCCAGCAAGATCAACACAATCGGCAGCAGAATCAGGCTGACAATCAAGCCAAAACCCGGCGCCGGTGCCGGCGGCAACTTGGACGCGATGGCGCTGGTGGATTCTTCCAGGCCCATGTGGGACTCGGCTACGGCGGCCTGCTGCACCGCGTGGTCATTGCCGTTGGTCCAGGCCTGCAAGTCGGCGTTGGTGACGTGCGGCCCATAGACTTCGGCGCGGATATCGTCGGTCATCGGGTAGAAGCGACGGGTCATGCGCCCCGCCACGCGGTAGCCGATGTAGCACAGCAATGCAGTGATCGGCAGGCCGAACATCAGCACCCGGCCCAGGTCCGCACCCAGTTGGCTGGCAGCGGCCACGGCACCCGGATGGGGCGGCAGGAAGGCATGCACGGTGAGCAACGCGGCACACATCGGCAACGCAAACACCAGCAGCGGTTTGCGCGCCCGGCGAGCCACGCCATAGGCCAGTGGCATCAGGATGATCACCCCGACTTCAAAGAACACCGGCACACCGATAATGAACCCGGCGATGGTCAGCGCCAGTGGCGTGCGGCTGTTACCGAAGCGTTCGATCAGGGTCTTGGCCAGCGCCTCGGCGCCGCCGGACAACTCGATGATCCGCCCGATCATCGCGCCCAAGGCAATGATGATCGCGATATGCCCCAGGGTCTTGCCCATGCCGCCTTCGATGGTTGCCACCAGGTCAGCGGGTTTCACCCCGGCCACCAGCGCTACCACGATACTCACCAGCATCAGCGCGACAAACGGCTGGAATTTGTACTTGAGAACCAGGAACAGCAGCAGCGCGATACCGGCGCCGGCGGTCAACATCAAAATCAGTGGGCTCATTCGAGAATGTCCTGTTGTTATTGTTTTTCAAGCAAGCCGGGGCCGTCGAACGCCTGAGCAGGTGTTCGGGGCAACGCGTGCGATGTGTGGGTATTACCAGTGCGCGCCGAACGTCTCGCGCAGTTCATCCAGTGCAGCCTGATCCAGCGGCGCAGGCCTGGGGTTGCTCATCAGCCACAGGCGTGCCGTCTCCTCCAGTTCTTCCAGGGCGTAGCTGGCCTTGGCCACCGAGCTTTCCCAGACCACCGGCCCCAAGCGTTCAAGCATCACGCCGCGCACGCTGTTGGCCAGTTGCGCGACCTGCTCGGCCACCTTCGGCGAACCGGGGCGCTGGTAGCCGATCAACGGGATGTGCCCGACCTTCATCACTTGGTAGGGCGTGAGCGGCGGCAAGATATCGTCCGCACGCCACACCCCGGCCAGGGTCAGCGCCACCAGGTGGGTGGAATGGGTGTGCACCACGCCGCCCACCGTAGGGTTGCGGTCATACACCTGGCGATGCAGGGCCAGGGTCTTGGACGGTTTGTCGCCAGAGACCCACTCCCCTTTCAGATTGACCTTGGCGATCGCCGCGGGCGTCAAGCGCCCCAGGCACACGTCCGTTGGGGTAATCAGCCAACCATCATCGAGACGCGCACTGATATTGCCGGCGCTGCCGACGGTATAGCCGCGCTGATACAGGCTGCGGCCGACATCGCAGATTTCTTCGCGCTGGGCCTGTTCGTCGATACCGCTCATTGGGCACCTCCGGCCAGTTGCACGAGGGCTTTGGCGAAGAAATCACGGCCACCGAAGTTGCCCGATTTAAGCGCCAACGCCAGGGGCTCGGCAGAGCTGCTGACCGTGGCCGGTACGCCCGGATCAATCTGCGCGCCGATCTGCAGCAGGTTCACGCCCAGCGCCTTGACCACCGCGCCAGAGGTTTCGCCGCCAGCAATCACAAAGCGCCGCACCCCGCTGTCGCGCAGGCCCCGGGCGATCTCGCCCAGCGCATCTTCCACCAACGCACCGGCACGCTCGACGCCCAGTTGCTGCTGCACCGCCTTGACCTCGTCCGGGGTGCTGGTGGCGTAGATCAACACGGTGTGCGCAGTGTCACGGGCAAATGCCAGGGCCTGTTCAACCACCGGCTCACCGGCCGCCACGGCCAGCGGGTCGATGCGCAGCGCCGGGCGACCGGCCTCACGCCAGGCCGCAACTTGACCGAGGGTGGCCACCGACGCACTGCCGGCCAGCACCACTTCACCACCACCCACCACGGGCAACGACGCCACATCAAAGTCACGCAACTTGCCGGCGCGACGGAAGTTATCCGGCAAACCCAGGGCCAGGCCCGAACCGCCGGTGAGCAACGGCAGGTCGGCGCAGGCGCTGCCGAGGGTGTAGAGGTCTTGATCCGACAACGCATCGGCGATGGCAATGCCGACGCCTTGGGCGCGCAGTTCGGCGATTTTGCTGCGGGTGGCGTCAACGCCCGCCGCGACACTGTCATAGCGCAGCAGGCCCACCGGCAACTGGGTCTGGCTTTGCAGCACACGCACCAGGTTGGCATCGCCCATCGGCGTCAGCGGGTGGTGCTGCATGCCGGACTCGCTGAGCAACTGGTCCTGCACAAACAGGTGGCCACGGAAAATCGTGCGGCCGTTTTCCGGGAATGCCGGGCACGCCAGGGTGAAATCGCTACCGAGCGCCTTGAGCAACGCTTCGCTGACCTGGCCAATGTTGCCGGCGGCGGTGGAGTCGAAGGTGGAGCAATACTTGAAGAAGATCTGCTCGCAGCCTTGCTCACGCAGCCAGGCCAGGGCCGCCAGGGACTCCTCAACGGCGTCGGCTGCAGGTGTGGTGCGGGACTTGAGCGCGATGACAATGGCGTCCGCATCCAAACCAGCCGCGACTTCGCGACTGGGGATGCCGATGCTCTGCACCGTGCGCATGCCGCCACGCACCAGCATGTTGGCAAGGTCGGTGGCGCCGGTGAAATCGTCGGCGATGCAGCCCAGCAAGGGGCGCGCGTTAACGGTAGTCATGACGCGTTCCTTAAACAGAGTCGGGCTTGGCGGTCGGCAGGTCGATGCCAGGGAAAATCTTGATCACCGCCGAGTCGTCCTCGCGGCCAAAACCGGCACTGGAGGCCTGCATGAACATCTGGTGCGCGGTGGCCGACAGCGGCAGCGGGAATTTGCTGGCGCGGGCGGTATCGAGCACCAGGCCCAGGTCCTTGACGAAAATATCCACCGCCGAAAGCGGCGTGTAGTCGGCCTTGAGGATGTGCGGCACGCGGTTCTCGAACATCCAGGAGTTGCCTGCGCTGTGGGTGATCACCTCGTACAAGGCATCGGCATCCACACCTTCGCGCAGGCCCAGGGCCATGGCTTCGGCGGACGCCGCGATGTGCACACCGGCCAGCAACTGGTTGATGATTTTGACTTTGGAACCCAGCCCGTGGGCGTCGCCCAGGCGATAGACCTTGCCCGCCATGCCCGCCAGTACGGCTTCGGCCTTGGCATAGGCGGCTTGCGGGCCGGAGGTCATCATGGTCATTTCGCCGGCGGCGGCCTTGGCGGCACCGCCGGAGATCGGCCCGTCGATATACAACAGGCCTTGGTCGGCCAGGCGCTGGCCCAATTCAACGGCGTAGGTCGGTGCCACGGTGGCGCAACCGATCACCAGGCTGGCAGGACGCAATGCGGCAACGGCACCGTTTTCGCCGAACAGCACGGTTTCGGTCTGCTCGGCATTGACCACCACCGTGATGATCACATCACAGGCTTCGGCCATCTGCGCAGGCGACGCGCACGCCACCCCGCCTTCGTTGGCGAACTGCTGGGTGACGGCGTCACGCACGTCACAGGCATGCACATTAAAGCCGGCACGCAGCAGCGAGCGGGCGATGCCCAGCCCCATCGCGCCCAGACCAACAACACCGACATTCTTATTATTCATGGGGTTCTCCAGGGGAAAACGGCGGCACACACCACACCGGCGAGCCGCGTTGGAATTGGAGTCGATCATCCACCAATGAACAGATTATGTGAAGTATTTTTTCGATCTAACATTTTTTAACATTGCATCTGTTAACCACGACCGTCGAGCAACTCATCGCAACGCTTGTGCTTTGCGTATTATGGTATACCATCATACGCAAACCACCCCACCTCAGATGGAGCCGCTCATGAGTTTCGAAATTCGCAAAATCGTCAGCTATGTAGAAGAGACCTTTATCGAAGGCGGCAAAGCCTCCGACACCCCGGTAAAAATGGTCGGCCTGGCCGTCGTACTGAAAAACCCATGGCTGGGCCGTGGTTTCGTTGAAGACCTCAAGCCGGAAATCCGCGCCAACTGCTCCGACCTCGGCGCACTGATGGTCGAGCGTCTGGTGGGCATCATCGGCGGCGCCGAGAACATCGAGGCCTACGGTAAAGCCGCAGTGGTCGGGGCTGATGGCGAGATCGAGCACGCCTCGGCAATCATCCACACCCTGCGTTTTGGCAACCACTACCGTGAAGCGGTCAAGGCCAAGAGCTACCTGAGCTTCACCAACAAGCGCGGCGGCCCAGGCACCTCGATCCAGATCCCGATGATGCACAAGGACGACGAAGGCCTGCGCTCGCACTACATCACCCTGGAAATGCAGATCGAAGACTCGCCACGTGCCGACGAAATCGTCGTGGTGCTGGGTTGCGCCGACGGCGGCCGCCTGCACCCACGCATCGGCAACCGTTATATCGACCTGGAAGAACTGGCTGCCGAAAAGGCCCAGTAAGCAAGGCAGGCACCCCAATAAAAAAGGCATGCAGGAGCGCTCCATGATTCGGCTCACCGCTGAACGCACCCCGGCTGGCACCAGTTATCTGGCGACCGGCCAAGGCCAGCCTGTGGTTTTGATCCACGGCGTGGGCCTGAATAAAGAAATGTGGGGCGGGCAAGTCGTTGGCCTGGCCACGAACTACCGCGTGATCACCTATGACATGCTCGGCCACGGCGCCAGCCCGCGCCCGGCCGCCGGCACGCCATTGTTGGGCTATGCCGACCAATTGCTGGAACTGCTCGATCACCTGGAACTGCCCCAGGCCACGGTGATCGGCTTTTCCATGGGCGGCCTGGTCGCCCGGGCGTTTGCCCTGCATTACCCCGAGCGCCTCAAAGGCTTGGTGGTACTTAACAGCGTGTTCAACCGCAGCCCCGAGCAGCGTGCCGGCGTGATCGCCCGCACCGCCCAGGCCGCCGAACACGGACCGGATGCCAACGCAGAAGCGGCGCTGTCGCGCTGGTTCAGCCGCGAATACCAGGCGGCCAACCCGGCGCAGATCGCGGCCTTGCGTGAAACCCTGGCGGGCAATGATCCCCAGGGCTACCTCACCACCTACGAGCTGTTTGCGACCCAGGACATGTACCGCGCCGACGACCTCAAGAGCCTGCGCGCCCCTACCTTGGTCGCCACTGGCGAACTCGACCCCGGCTCAACCCCGGAAATGGCCCGGCAACTGGCCGATCGTATTCCCGGCGCCACCGTTGCAGTGCTGGCCGAGCAACGGCATATGATGCCGGTAGAATCGCCGCGCCTGGTCAACCAACTGCTGTTGGGCTTTCTTGACACGGTGTACGCCCAAAACACTCCAATAAAGGGGATCGTTGCATGACGCTTGAACGCTTCCAGATGTGCATCGGCGGGCAATGGGTCGATGCCCTGTCCGGCAAGACCTTCGACAGCCTCAACCCGGCCCTGGCCGAACCCTGGGCGCAACTGCCCGACGCTGACGAAGCGGACGTAGAGCGCGCCGTGCAGGCTGCGCAAACCGCGTTCGACAGCCCGGCCTGGCGCGGCCTAACCGCCACGGCGCGGGGCAAACTGCTGCGTCGCCTGGGTGATTTGATCGCCGACAACAAAGAACACCTGGCCCAGCTGGAGAGCCGCGACAACGGCAAGCTGATCCGCGAAACCCGTGGCCAGGTCAGCTACCTGCCGGAGTTCTTCCACTACACCGCAGGCTTGGCCGACAAGCTCGAAGGCGGCACCCTGCCGCTGGACAAACCAGATCTGTTTGCCTACACCGTGCACGAAGCCATGGGCGTGGTCGCCGCGATCATTCCGTGGAACAGCCCGCTGTACCTGACCGCGATCAAGCTCGCCCCGGCCCTGGCCGCAGGCAATACCATCGTGATCAAGCCGTCGGAACACGCCTCGGCAACCATCCTCGAACTGGCGCGCCTGGCCCTCGAAGCCGGCATTCCGCCGGGCGTGGTCAACGTGGTCACAGGCTTTGGCCCCAGCACCGGCGCCGCCCTCACCCGCCACCCGCTGGTGCGCAAGATCGCCTTCACCGGCGGCGCGGCCACCGCCCGCCATGTGGTGCGCAGTAGCGCGGAGAACTTCGCCAAGCTGTCCCTGGAACTGGGCGGCAAGTCGCCGAACATCATCTTTGCCGATGCCGACCTCGACAGCGCCATCAACGGTGCGATTGCCGGGATCTATGCCGCGTCCGGCCAAAGCTGCGTGTCCGGTTCGCGCCTGTTGGTGCAGGATGAAATCTATGACGAATTCGTTGAACGCCTGGTAGCCCGCGCCCAGCGCATCCGCATCGGCAACCCCCAGGACGATGCCAGCGAAATGGGCCCCATGGCCACCGCGCAGCAACTGGCGGTGGTTGAAGGCCTGGTGGCTGACGCGATTGCCGAAGGCGCACGCCTGCGCACCGGCGGCAAACGCCCGCAGAACCTGGGCGAAGGCTGGTTCTACGAGCCGACGTTGTTCGAGTGCGACCGCAACTCGATGAAGATCATGCAGGAAGAAGTGTTCGGTCCGGTGGCCTCGGTCATCCGGTTCAAGGACGAAGCCGAAGCCCTGGCCATCGCCAACGACTCGCAGTTCGGCCTTGCCGCCGGCATCTGGACCCGCGACCTCGGCCGTGCCCACCGCCTGGCCCGGGACGTGCGCTCCGGGATCATCTGGGTCAACACCTACCGCGCCGTATCGGCGATGGCGCCGATTGGTGGCTTCAAGAACAGTGGCTATGGACGCGAAAGCGGCATCGATTCGGTGCTGGCCTATACCGAACTGAAAACGGTGTGGATCAACCTGTCCCAGGCGCCCATGCCTGACCCATTTGTGATGCGCTAAGAGGCCCCCTGCCATGATCGAACCCGGCATTTACAAAGACGTGATGAGCTCGTTTCCGTCCGGCGTCACGGTGGTCACCACCCTCGACCCGGAAGGCGGCATCGTCGGCATCACCGCCAGTGCGTTCAGCGCGCTGTCGATTGACCCGGCGTTGGTGCTGTTCTGCCCCAACTATGCCTCCGACACTTACCCGATCCTGCGCGACAGCAAGCGCTTTGCGATCCACTTGCTGTCCGCCGACCAGACCGCCGAAGCCTATGCCTTTGCGGGCAAGGGCAAGGAAAAGGCCAAAGGCATCGAGTGGCAGCTGAGCGAGCTGGGCAACCCCCTGCTGGCCAACGCGACGGCGATCATCGAGTGCGAGTTGTGGCGTGAATACGACGGCGGTGATCATGCGATCATCGTCGGCGCGGTGAAAAACCTGATTCTGCCTGCGCAACCGGTCACGCCGATGGTGTACCACAAGGGTAAGCTGGGTCCGTTGCCAGCCCTGGCTTAAGGCGTCCTGGGGGCCGTGCGGGCTTGTCGCTTAAAGAACGCAGCGTGATAAACTCGCCGACACTTTCGGCCCATAGTCGGCCCCCAGTTAACCGTTACAGACAGAGCAGCCCCCATGAAACGCGCGCCCCTCGACGACAGCTTCAAGGTCAACCACAACCCGGTCACCCTGCGGGAAATCGTGCTGGAGAAACTGCGCAGCGCGATCATGAACTTCCAGCTGCTGCCGGGCGACCGCCTGGTGGAGCGCGACCTGTGCGACCGCCTTGGCGTCAGCCGCACCTCGGTACGCGAAGCCTTGCGTCACCTGGAGTCCGAAGGCCTGGTGGAATTTGCCGATGCCAAGGGCCCACAGGTGGCAATCATCACCCTGGCCGATGCGGTCGATATCTATGAACTGCGTTGCGTGCTCGAAGGCTTGATCGTGCAGCTGTTCACCCTGCGCGCCAAGGCCAAGGACATCAAGGCCCTGGAAAAAGCCCTGGAAGACAACCGCAAGGCCCTCAAGGACGGCGAGTTGCAACAGGTGATCGACTCGGTGCAAGGCTTCTATGACGTGCTGCTGGAAGGTTCCGGCAACCACGTCGCCGCCACCCAGTTGCGCCAGTTGCAGGCGCGTATCAGCTACTTGCGCGCCACTTCGGTGTCCCAGGAAAACCGCCGCGACGCCAGCAACCAGGAAATGGAACGCATGGTCGAGGCGATCAAGAGCCGCGACCCGCTGGCCGCCCACCAGGCCTGTGTCGATCACGTACGCGCCGCTGCCGCCGTGGCCCTGGACTACCTCAAGCGCAAACAGGAAGAAACCGGCAAGCTACCGGAAATCACCCTGCCCATCGCCCTCAAAGAACCGCGCATAGGTCACTGACCGTGCCTAGCCCCAGCTTTTGCCCGACCTGCGGCGGCAGTGACTTAGGTCACCAGCTGCCACCGGGCGACACCCATGAGCGCCTGATGTGCCGGGGCTGCGGCTATATCCACTACATCAACCCCAAGATCATTGCCGGCTGCATCATCGAGCAGGACGGCAAGTACTTGCTGTGCCAACGGGCGATTCCACCGCGCCCCGGCACCTGGACGCTACCGGCCGGTTTTATGGAAGGTGGCGAGACCACCGAGCAGGCTGCACTGCGGGAAGTCTGGGAAGAGAGCGGTGTGCGGGCGGAGATTGTTTCGCCCTACTCTATTTTCAGCGTGCCCAGGATCAGCGAGGTGTACATCATCTTTCGCGCCATTGCGCTGGAGATCACTGGGCAGTTTGGGCCGGAGACGCTGGACTATAAGTTTTTCGCGCCTGAGGAGATTCCGTGGGAGAGCATCTACTACCCGGCGATACGGCAGATTCTTGAGCGGTATATCGAGGAGCGGCAGGCTGGGGTGTATGGGATCTATATTGGCAATGATGATAGCGGCAAGATCCACTTTATCCGCTGATTTCCGGGCCAAACCGGATCCAAATGTGGGAGCTGGCTTGCCTGCGATGGCATTTTTTCGGTGTACATATCCGTTATTTGGGTAACGGCGGCTATTGGTTTCGCCCTTACGGCGAGTCACTTTGGAAAAGACGGTGTGTGTCAACGTAGTTGTCGCGTCAGATCTCAAGTGACTTGTTTATTCACAGGCTCGCGCTCGCGATTCAGGTAGACATGATCAGGCAAACGCCAATTGCG